>NZ_JAKFZM010000037.1:0-39662 GCF_021654205.1 Leisingera sp. MMG026
GTCAAGGCTCGCGTTACTTAGCAGGCCGCACTCCGGTAGAAAAAAGCAGTTTCAGTATTGCTCCCACCTGTTTCAAGAAGCTCAATCACAGTCTGATGCCGCGGTGACTTCCGGCACACGGGATCGGTTGCGCCTGCATCCCCGGCCAGGGCCAGCGCCTGACAGCGGCAGCCGCCAAAATCGGTTTCCCTTCGGTCGCAGCTGCGGCAGGGCTGCGGCAGCCAATCCGTGCCCCTATAGGCATTGAATGCCGCGCCCTCGTACCAGATCGCCGCCAGCGGTTTGCTGCGTATATTGTCGAAGTTCAGGTGCGGGATGGTCTGGGCCGCATGGCAGGGCAGCACGGTGCCGTCTGGCGCGATGTTCAACCCGGCTGTGCCCCAGCCGCCCATGCAGGCCTTGGGATAATCCGCATAATAGTCCGGCGGCACGAAGTCGAAGGCCAGCACCCCGCGCAGCCGCTGCTCTGCCTCTGCGACGATGCGTTTGGCGTCCTCAGTCTGCGCGCGCGTCGGCAGCAGCTGGGCCCGGTTGCGGGACGCCCAGCCGTGGAACTGGACGCAGGCGACCTCAAGCCGCCGGGCACCCATTTCGACAGCCATGTCGACGGTGCGTTCCAGATCATCCAGATTGTGCCGGTGCATGACGGCGTTCAACGTCAGGGGAATTTCCCGGGCCTTGATCTCCGCCGCGATCTTCATCTTGCGGTCAAACCCGCCCTTGTAGCCGCCGATCCAATCGGCAAGTCCGGCGCTGGTGCCCTGCAGGGACAGTTGAATATGGTCCAGCCCTGCGACCTCCAGCGCATCCAGCCGCCTGGGCGTCAGGCCGATGCCGCTGGTGATCAGATTGGTATAGAGCCCGCAGCCCTGTGCCGCGGCGGTGAGCTCTGCCAGATCCGGGCGTGCGGCGGGCTCGCCACCGGACAGGTGCAATTGCAGGACACCCAGTTCGGCAGCCTGGCGGAAGGCATCCTCCCATTCAGCGGTGGTCATCTCCGCCTCGCGGCCCAGCAAGTCCTGCGGGTTGGAGCAATAGGGGCAGGCCAGCGGGCAGCGGTGCGTCAGCTCAGCCAGCATCGCGATGGGAGGAGGCACGGTCATGACCGCACCGCCAGATACATGCGGGCCCGCAGACCAGCCAGAAAGCGCTGCACATCCCCGGCGATCTGCTCCGACGGGGCATCGTAGGCCGCCGCCAGACCGGCAACGATTTCCTTGAACGAAGCGCGTCCATCCACCCGCGACAGGACCGCCTCGCCGATGGCATCTAAAGCAATGGCCTTTTCCGGGCAGAGCAGCACCGTGCCGCCCCGCACCTTATCCGTGATCATCCGCACCCCGCGCGGCAGATAGGGGCGGTCCGTGGGGGCAAGCGCCAGTGTCATGCCAGCCCCTCGCCCGGCTGCCAGGCGCCCGGCGGAGTCCGCCCCGGCTCCACATAGGCGCCCCAAAGCGCATCCAGCTGCGCCCACAGGACATTGGTCTTGAAGATCAGCGCCGCGCAGGCGGCGTCTTCCTTTTCCGGGGTGTTGGCGTTCTCCAGCACCCAGGCCAGGCCGAATTTCACGTCCTTCGGCGCCTCGGTCAGCCGTTTGCGGAAATAGGACAGGCTGGCGGCATTGGCAAAATCGTAGTGCTGCAGCAGGCCTTCGATCCGCCGTTCGTGGATGGAGGGGGCGAATAATTCCGTCAGCGACGAGGCCACCGCCTGCAAGAGCGGCATGTCGCGCACGTAGCGGACATAAGCGTCGACAGCGAATTGGGTGGACGGCAGCACGCCCCGGCCGGAGGCCACATAGTCCGGATCCAGCCCGACCGCTTCGGCCAGCCGCAGCCAGCGGCGGATACCGCCGCCCTCGCTGACGCCGCCGTCATGGTCTTCGATCCGGCTGCGCCAGGCTCGGCGCATGGCGGGATCGGTGCAGCGGGACAGAAAGGCCGCGTCCTTCATCGGGATCGCCGCCTGATAGGCCCAGCGGTTGATCACCCAGGCACGGACCTCGTCAGGCGAACACTCCCCGCCGTGCAGCCTGTGGTGAAACGGATGCTTGTCGTGGTAGAGCGCCGCGCCGATGGCGCGCAGGCGGGCCTCAAGCGGTTCTCTGGCCGACATTTCCCGGGTTTGGGCTTTCATAGCGCAATCTCCATTCCATCCGCTGCAATTGTCCATCCTGCGGCCAGCACCTGCGCGCGCTCGGCGCTGCCGGGCTGCCAGACGGGATTGGTGTTGTTGATGTGAATGAACGTCTTGGCGGCATCCACATTCCGCAAGCTGGCGATGGAGCCTAGGGGGCCGCTGATGGAGATATGCCCCATCCGCTGGCCGGTCTTGGTCCCCGTCCCGCTCTGGATCATCTCCTGATCGTGCCAGAGTGTGCCGTCAAAGAAGATGTGATCAGCATCCGCCAGTATCTCCAGCAACTCTGCGGAGACAGCGGAACAACCGGGAATGTAATAAGCGGTTTTGGTGCCGTCGGTCAGCCGGACGCCGACTGTCTGCTCGCCCATCAGATCCGTCTCCACCTGCCCGCCTTCCAGGAACAGCGGCACCTTGCCGGGCACCGCGAAGACCGTTGCCTGCAGGCCCGGAAGCAGCTCGAAGCCGTCGCTCAAGCGCACAGGGTTGCGGTCGACAGCCGCCGGAAGCGCGTTGAACACCGGGTTCGCCGACAGCAACTCCAGCAGACCCGCCGTGGCGAACAAGGAAAACGGCGATTGCTCCCGCAAGGACAGCAGCCCCGCGATGTGATCAATATCGCCATTGGTCAGCAGCACTGCGCGCAGTGGGCAGTGGCGCAGCGATTGCGGGTGCATGGACGGGCAGTTCTGCAACTGAACACGGATGTCGGGAGAGGTGTTCAGAACCGCCCAGTTCTGCCCGTCCAATGTCACGGCCAGCGAGGACTGGGTGGCGGAAGCGATCCTGCCGAGACGCGCGTCCCGGCAGTTCCGGCAGCCGCAATTCCATTGCGGCAGGCCGCCACCCGCTGCTGCACCAAGAACCAGAAACCGCATGGCCGTTTTCCTGTTTCGCGATCAGAACAGATCGGGTTCGTATTCGCGGCCCTCGTCCTCGGACGGAGAGTACATGTTGATTTCCATGCCGCAGTTTAATTCTTTCAGTTTCGGGGCAGACCAGGCCATTTCATCCTCCTTTGCTGGCTTCAATCCCGTCAGCCTACCCTCCCGTCCCGGGCCCCGGTATTGGCCTTTGGTCGTAGGGACGGCCTCAGACTTTGGTCCAATGGCACGGGACGTATATGCCCGGCAGACTGCCAGCCATGCGCGTATCCTGGATCATACTCTGGCTTCAGGCCTGGCTGCTTGCGGCGGGCGCGCTGGCGGCGTCACCATTGCCGCGCGAGGAGATTAGCGCCCTGATCATGCCGCCGTTCTCCTTGGGGGAGCCGGTGAACGGCAAGGGCGTTTATACGCTGCTAAACTCCGGCGGGGCGGAGGCGGGCTATGCCTTTGAAACCGAGCCCCTGGCCCCCCTGCCCGGGTTTTCCGGCGCGCCGGTCAACGTGCTGGTGCTTCTGGACCTGGACGGCACCTTTCTGGATGTCCGGCTGATCAGCCATAACGAGCCAGTCTTTGTCTCTGGGCTAGGCCCAGCCCCGTTTCACAAGTTCTTTGAGCAATATCCCGGCCTGTCGGTCTTTTCGGCGATCACTGTCGGCACTCCCTACGGCGAGGCGAGCTCCGGTTCATCCCTCGTTTATCTTGACGGGGTAACCAAGGCGACCGCGTCGGTGCGGATCGCGCATGACTCGGTTATGGCGGCAGCGCTGGCGGTCGCGCGTGAGAAGATGCACGGCGTCATCACCGCCCCCCCGGCCCGGCCGGACCCGGACTACAGCGAGGCGCTGGACTGGGCCGACCTGGTGGATCAGGGCTTGGCCACCCGCGCCACCATCTCCAATGAGAAGGTTGACGCGGCCTTTGCCGGCACCCTCTGGGCCGATGACGATCCGGAGGCGCAGCAGCACCCCGAGGCACCCTATCTGGATCTCTGGATCGTTGACCTTGGCCCGCCGTCAATCGCACAGGCGGTTCTTTCACCAGACGGTTATGATGAGCTGCAGGAGTTCCTGACGATCTCCCCCGATGATGAGCCGCTCTTGCTGATCGAGACCGGCCGTCACGGGCTGGTCAGTTCGGATTTCATCCGCAATACTGCGCCGGACCGGGTTTTTGCCACACAGAACGAGCTGCCGGTCGCGCTGCGGGACAGTGATCTGCTGGTGGAGCTATCGCCGGACCTGCCCGGCCCCTTGCACGACGGTACTGCGATGATCCTGCGGGCGGACCGCCGCCTCGGGTTTGACCCAGCGCAGGAGTGGACGCTGCACGTCCAAGCGCTACGCGCGCATGGCATGTTCCAGCCTGAGACAGGCACTGTGGAACTCCCCGTAACGCACCAGACCCACGAGCGTTTTTTCCTGCGCGCCGCCCCCCCGGCACCGGTGCCCCCCTGGCTGGAGGCAATGCGCAGCCGCCGTACAGACCTGATCGTTCTGGCGTTGCTGCTGACCGCGCTGACCGCCGCGCTGCTGTTGGCTCAAGGCCGGATCGCCGCCCGCAAGGTGCTGACACCGCTACGGCTGACGGTGCTGGCGGTTGTCACCCTGTTCATCGGCTGGTGGGGCCAGGGTCAGCTGTCCATCGTCACTGTGCTTGGCGTGCTGCGTACCGCAGCCGAGGGCGGCAGTTTTGCTTTCCTCGCCTACGACCCGTTTTCGCTGCTGCTTTGGGGATTTGCCATCTTTGGCCTTTTCCTGTGGGGCCGGGCGCTGTTTTGCGGCTGGCTGTGCCCGTTCGGCGCGCTGCAGGAATTCGCACACCATCTGGGACGCAGGCTAGGGCTGCCGCAGGTACCCCAACCGCCGATCTGGGACGGACGGCTCAGATACATCAAATACGGGGTTCTAGCCGGACTGGTATCTCTGCTGTTCCTAGCTCCCGCGCATGTGGATACCGCGGCAGAGGTTGAGCCTTTCAAGACCGCGATCACCACCTATTTCCTGCGCGAATGGTATTTCACCGCCTATGCCGCCTTCTGGCTGGTGGCGGGGCTGGTGCTGTTCAAACCGTTCTGCCGCTACCTGTGCCCGCTGGGCGCGGCCATGGCTGCGGGCGGACTGCTGCGGCAACGCAACTGGATCGCGCGGCGCACCGCCTGCGGCAGCCCTTGCCAGCTGTGCCGGGTGAAATGCGCCTATGGCGCTATCGAACCATCCGGCTCGGTCCGCTATGACGAATGCTTCGGCTGCCTCGACTGTGTGTCGATCCACGACGACGCGGCCCGCTGTGTGCCGCTGATCCTGGCGGCACGCAAGAAACAACAGCTGGAGGCTGCGGAATGAGCGCAAAACTGACTCGCCGCCGGTTCCTGACAATCTCTGCCGCCGCCCTCGGCGTCACAACTCCTGCGGCGAGAGCCGCGCCCGTTACCTGGCACGGGTTTGCCCTCGGCGCAGAGGCGCGCCTTACCATTCACGCGCCGCAACCGCAGGCAGACCGAGCAATTGCCGCCGCGCAGTCGCAGCTGCGTCAGGCCGAACAGCTGTTCAGCCTTTATGATCCAACCTCCTCGCTGTCCCGGCTGAACCGGTCGGGATTTCTGAAAACACCGCCCTTGCCGTTTCTGCGCTTGATCCGGCTCTGCACCCGGATGCACACAGCTACCAAAGGCGTGTTCGACCCGACAGTCCAACCGCTGTGGCACGCCCGGTCACGCGGAGGCCGCGTAGACGAGGCAGCCCGCCTCGTGGGCTGGCATAAGGTCTCAGTGACGGAAAAGGCGATCCGGCTGGCGCCGGGCCAGGCGCTGACCTTCAACGGCATTGCCCAGGGCTATGCCACCGACATGGTGCGCACGGCGCTTGGCCGTCTGGGGTTAGAGCGAATTCTGATCAATGCCGGCGAGTTTGCCGCCCTCGGTGGTCCGTTCCGTGTTGGGCTGGCCGATCCTGAGCGCGGTGTCTTTGCAGCGCGCAGTTTGACTGACCGGGCCATCGCCAGCTCCAGCCCCGGCGCACTGGAATTGAAGGGCTCGGCGCATATTCTACATCCCGCCCTTGACCGCCAGCCGCAGTGGGCCACGGTCAGCACCGAGGCTGCGAGCGCCGCGCTGGCGGATGCCGCCTCCACCGCCTTTTGCCTGATGCAGGAAAGTGAAATCACCGCCGCGTTGGCGCGCCTTCCGGGTGACTTCAGCGCGACCCTGCTGACACTGGATGGCCGAGTGAAAACAATGGGCTAAGGTCAGCGTAACTCCGGCGGCCGGTGGGTCAGGCTGTGGGCTGCGAAAATGGCGGCAATCCGGCCGTCCTGCAGCGCAGCGGCAATGGCATCCTCTACCGCATAGGCCAGCGGGCGGTAGGAGAAATGCACCGCCACCCCGGCAGTCCATGTGCTTGCGGAGAACCCGGGCAACGGCGGCGTGTGGACGGCTGTCTGCGCGGTCAGCCCGGCCTCCAGCTGCGCCAGCGGCCCCATTGCGGCCTTGGTCTCCGCCCGGTCCAGGCCCGCCATGGCCGCCGCTGCCGTCGGGTAGCGGCGGATATTGCCGCTCAACTGGCCGCCGGGAAAGGCCGAGAGGTAGAAATCGGCAATCGAGTCGTTCTCCACCGCGACGCTGTCGAAGCGGAAATAGGCCGGCACCGGCGGGTCTTCGGGATAGGCCTCCCGGCGGTAGGCGATGGCGACCTCCTCGACGTGGTACTGACCGGTGAACACCACCTGTTCGACCCGGCAGGCAAATTCGCTGTCATAGGGCACATGCAGCATGACGTTGGCCACGCCGCCGCCCACGATAGGCCCCTTCCAGATCCAGTTGCGCAGATCCGCGTCCAGATTTTCGCCCGCCGGGACCAAAGTGAATCGGGCGTCGACGCCCAGTTCCCCGGCAATCAGCCGGGCGAGGTCGATGTCGGCGCCTTTGATGCGGCCCGCTTCCTCATAAGACCAAGGGGGAAACTCCTTGTAGGCCGCAAACGTGATGAAGCCGCGCTCAAGGATAGTCTCGAGATCCTGCCCGACGATGTCGCGCGAGGCGTTCTGCGGCTTTGGCTGCGGCACGTGATCCGCACAGCGGGCCTGCCCGGGCTGCGCCCAGCCGCAGGCCAGCGCAGCAATCACAAGAAATCCGGCCAGCTGCTGTTTCATGTGCCGAAGCCCCCTGCCTCAGTGCGCCGCCGAAAGGCCGACGGTCAGGACCTCCGCGGCCCCGGCAAAGTCAGGCTGCGCGCCGCCGATCAGGCTGGCAGCCCGGTAGGGCGCGCTGTCGGCCACCGGAGCACCGGACCCGGTTTCGACCCCTTGCGCGATTTTTGAAAGCTCCGCCCGCAGCGCCGCTGCATCACCGCCGCTGCCCCCGGCCAGCGCGGTCAGCTCGTCGCGGATTTCCAGCAGCCGGTCAGTGGCCTCGTCCAGCGCGCCGTCATCAGGCCGGGTTTCCAGATAGGTACGGATTGCCCAGGCGGCCTTCTGGCCCAGCAGCTCCCCGAAAGCGGGCATCTTGGTGATACCGTTCTGAGTGTAGCCAGTGCGGAACCGTTCCACAAACCACTCGTCGCCCATCTCCTCGGCCTCCAAGTAACGAAGGTCCGGGGCCAACCCGCCTGAGACGCCACCCAGACCATGGCATCGGGCACAGTTCTGGTTGTAGCCGCTGCCGCCGATGTCGATCGCCGCCTGCCAGACCTCCGCTTCCTGGCCGCGATAGGGGTTTTCGGTCAGCCATTCCTCGCCCACTTCGGGCAGGGCATCGGTATTCACAGGCTGCGGCGCGACGTCTCCGTGGGCCTGCACCGTGGTGGCAAGAGCCGCGAACCCGAGGGCTGCAAGAGGCAATTTGAACATAAGTTCCTCCCGTAAGTTTGAGCTTGCCGCAACCATAGCCAGTCCGGGCCATGCCCCGATACGCGACTTAAGTCGGCCACCGGCCCCGACAGCCTACGACCTTGGTCCAATGGCCGCGGGGCTGCAGGCGGCAGTACGCTCGGCCCATGCAGCCAGAACAGGGTGCCCCGATGCGCTTTCTAATCATACTCCTGATGGCCCTTTGCCCCACCGCCTTTGCCGCGCCCAACATGATTGAGGTGCCAGTCATTTATCTGAAACAGCAGAAGCAGCAGCCCCCAACCCTTTCTAATCTCGACCCGCCACCCGCAGACCTGGGCGAGACCGGCGCCCGGCTGGGGCTGGCGGACAACCGGACCACCGGCAGCTTCCTTGGCCACAGCTACAGCCTGGAGGTGGTGGTGGTGCCGCCGGGCGGCGATTTCACCGCTGCGGTACAGGCGGCGCTGAGCCGAAGCACGCTGCTGATCCTGGATGCGCCCAAACCGGCGCTGCTGGCCGCCGCCGCCCTGCCGGAGGCGCAGGAGGCGCTGCTGTTCAACACCACCAGCCCGGACACCGGCCTGCGCAGCGGCGACTGCCGCCGCAACCTTTTGCATACCCTGCCCTCTGACCTAATGCGGAGCGATGCGCTGATGCAGTTTGCGCTCTCCAAGCGCTGGACCGGGCTGGCACTGATCGCCGGCAAGCACCCGCAGGACCAGGCTTTTGCCGGTGCCCTGCGCCAGAGCGCCGCCAAGTTCGGGCTGGAAATCACCGCCGAGCGGAGCTGGGATTATGGCGCCGATATGCGCCGCAATGCCGCCCAGGAGGTGCCGCTGATGTCGCAGGGCCTGGGCCGTCACGATCTGCTGCTGGTCGCCGACGAGTTGCAGGATTTCGCCCGATACCTGCCCTATAACACCTGGTTGCCTCGACCGGTTGCCGGCTCCGAAGGTCTGGTGCCGACCGCCTGGGCACCGGTGGTTGAGCAATGGGGCGCCGCGCAGTTGCAGTCACGGTTCCAAGAGCTTGCCGAGCGCAAGATGCTGGCGCGGGATTACGCCGCCTGGGCAGCGGTGCGCAGCATCGGCGAGGCTGTGACCCGCACCGGCTCAGCCGATGCAGGCGTCTTGCGCCGCTACATGCTGTCGGACGCGTTCGAATTGGCCGGGTTCAAGGGGCGCCCGCTTAGCTACCGCAGCTGGAACGGCCAGCTGCGCCAGCCGATCCCGCTTGCAACCCCCCGCGCGCTGGCGGCGCAGGCGCCCCTGCCCGGTTTCCTGCACCAGCACAGCGAACTTGACACTCTGGGCCTTGATGCGCCCGAAAGCCGTTGCGGAGCCTTCCAATGACCCATTTTTTAAAATCCTTTGCCCCCCTCGCGCTCTCGGCACTGCTGGTCCCGGCGGCGCCACTTAGCGCCGCGGAAATCTGGGTGACAAACGAAAAGGACGACACCATCAGTGTGATCGACATCGCCACGCTGGGGGTGGTCCGCACTATCGCAACGGGGGAGCGGCCGCGCGGCATCACCTTTTCCAAGGATTTTTCGCGGGTCTATGTCTGCGCCTCCGACAGCGACACGGTGCAGGTTCTGGATGCTGCCACCGGCGAGATCCTGCACGACCTGCCCTCTGGCGAGGATCCGGAGCAATTTGTGCTGCACCCCAACGACCGGCACCTTTACATCGCCAACGAAGACGATGCCGTGACCACGGTGGTGGACACCGAGACCCGCAAGGTGGTTGCCCAAATCAATGTCGGGATCGAACCCGAAGGCATGGCGGTCTCGCCCGATGGCAAAATCGCCATAACGACGTCAGAAACGACAAACATGGCGCATTGGATCGACACGGAGACGCAACAGCTGTTTGCCAATACGCTGGTCGACGCCCGCCCCCGCCACGCTGAATTCACCGCCGGAGGCAGCGCTCTGTGGGTCTCCTCCGAGATCGGCGGTACAATCACTGTCTTTGACACCGCAACCCAGGCCAAAACCGGCAAAATCACCTTCGAGGTCAAGGGCGTGCATCCCGACCGGGTGCAGCCGGTGGGCTTTGTCTTCACCGACGATGAAAAGACTGCCTTTGTGGCGCTTGGCCCGTCCAACCATGTGGCGGTGGTCAATACCCAGACGCTGGAGGTGGAGGATTACATCCTGGTCGGCCGCCGGGTCTGGCACATGGCGTTTTCCCCCGACAAGTCGCTGCTGTTCACCACCAACGGCGTTTCCGGCGATGTGACCGTGATCGACACCGCCCAGCGCCATGCGCTGAAATCGATCAAAGTCGGCCGTTTTCCCTGGGGCGCGGCGCTGCGCCCCTGAGACCTGCCGCGCCCAGGAGGCGCGATGCATCCCTTTAGGAGTAACTTTAATGCTAAAATTCTGCATTCTTGCCGCAGCACTGTGTCTGGTCCTACCTGTTGGAGCCATGGCCGACAATGATGAAGAAGACGGTGCGGGGATCGGCCTTGCCGGGCTGTTGTCGGCGTCCAACAAAGAAGACCTGCCGCCCATCATCCTATCAGCCGGGATGCCGCTGGCCGATGCTCCCTGGGAGCTGAAATCCGGCACCTATTACGAGTTCGAAATCCAGGGCGACGGCAGCCAGGAACTTGCGTTGACCGGGGCTGATTTCTTTCGCGCTATCTGGATCGACGAGATCGTGGTAGAGGGCCTGGAAATCCGCCCGCTGGGTCTCGACAGCATCGAATTCGACGAGGCCGGCGAGATGGAAATCGGCTTTATCGCGCTGAAGCCGGGGAATTACCATCTCAAAGTGCCCGGCTCCACCGGCGATACTCAGCGATTAGAGATCACCATCCAATGACCGGGCTGCGGGTCGATAATCTGAGCTATGCTTACGGTACCCGGCAGGCGCTGGACGGGGTCAGCTTCCGGGTTGAGCCCGGCACTTTCTGCGCACTGCTGGGCCCCAACGGGGCTGGCAAGTCGACGCTGTTTGCGCTGCTCACACGGCTGTTCACCGCGCCGCAGGGCAGGATCGGGATTGCCGGCCACGACATGGTACACGCCCCGCGCAAGGCGCTGCGCCAGATGGGTGTCGTGTTCCAGCAACCGACACTGGACCTGGATTTGACGGTGCAGCGCAACCTCAGCTATTTCGCGGCGCTGCACGGTCTGTGCGGTGCCAGGGCGCAGGCCCGGATCGAGGCCGCGCTGGAGCGGCTGGAGATGCGCGGCCGGCTGGGTGAGCGTGTGCGCGACCTCAATGGCGGCCACCGCCGCCGGCTGGAGATCGCCCGCAGCCTGATCCACCATCCCAAGGTGCTGCTGCTGGACGAGCCAACGGTGGGGCTGGATGCAGCAACCCGGCGCGCAATCACCGCCCATGTCCATGACCTGTCCCGGCGCAAGGGGCTGACGGTGCTCTGGGCCACCCATCTCACCGACGAGGTAGAGGACGCCGATCAACTACTGATCCTGCACCGCGGCAAACTGGCGCAAAACGGCACCACCCGCCAGCTGCGCGGCGGCCTGGGGCTGGCCGATCACTTCCTCAGGCTTACGGGTCAGGCCGCATGACCGCCTGGCTGACAGCCCTTGTGGCAATAACGCAGCGCGAAGCGCTGCGGTTCATCGGCCAGCGCGGACGCTTCGTCGCGGCGCTGGTGCGGCCAATGCTGTGGCTGGTGGTCTTTGCCGCGGGTTTCCGCGCTGCGCTTGGCCTGTCGATCGCCCCGCCCTACGCCACCTACACCACCTACGAGGTCTATATCGTGCCGGGGCTTTGCGGCATGATCTTGCTGTTCAACGGCATGCAAAGCTCGCTGTCGATGGTTTATGACCGGGAGATGGGTTCGATGCGGCTGCTGCTGACCAGCCCGCTGCCGCGCTGGTGGCTGCTGGTCTGCCGGCTGCTTGCCAGCACCGCGATCTCTATCCTGCAGGTCTATGTTTTTCTGGCGCTGGCGGCGCTGTTCGGCATCCGCTTCGGCTGGGGAGGCTATGCCGCGCTGCTGCCCGCCCTTGTCCCAGCCGGGCTGATGCTGGGAGCGCTGGGGCTGGCGCTGTCTTCGGTGATCCGCCAACTGGAGAACTTCGCCGGGGTGATGAATTTCGTGATATTTCCGATGTTTTTCCTGTCCACCGCGCTCTACCCGCTATGGAAGATGGCCGAAAGCTCGGCGCTGCTGCGCGACATCTGCGCCGTGAACCCTTTCAGCCAGGCAGTCGAGCTGATCCGCTTTGCGCTTTACCAGCAACTGAACGCAGGCGCGCTGGCCTGGGTTCTGCTGTCGGGGCTGGTCTGGCTGGGGCTGGCGGTATGGGGCTACGACCCGGCGCGCGGGCTGATGCGCAAGGCCGCGAAACCGGGGTGAGCTGCCACCCTCTGCACCGCGCGGCAAATTCACCGCAGACCCGGTCCGCAAGGCTCCGGGCATTGCTGCGTTGCTCCGGCCTCCCCCCTTACCGCCGCCCGCATACGACCATTGTGCAATACCGCCGGCCCGGCGCGCCTTGGATACTGTGGCAGGCCGGCAGCCCGCACCGGGTCGTGGCTGTTGAGGATCCAATGAGAGGGAGGAGCCAGAATGAACCGCTTCATCACGGCGGTCGCCGCAGGGACCATGATGGCGGGCGTCAGCCACGCCGGGGTCACCGAGGACGACCTCAAGAACGATCAGACGACCACCACGCAGGTGGTCACCAACGGGATGGGGCGGCACCTGCAGCGCTACAGCCCGCTGGACACCCTGAACAAGGACAACATCCCTAATCTGGTGCCTGCCTGGGCCTTCAGCCTCGGCGGCGAGAAGCAGCGCGGCCAGGAAACCCAGCCGCTGATCTACGACGGCATCATGTACATCACCGGCTCCTATAGCCGGGTGTATGCCATCGACATCGAGACAGGCCAGGAGATCTGGCAATATGACGCCCGTCTGCCCGAAGGCATCCTACCCTGCTGCGATGTGGTGAACCGCGGCGGCGCGATCTATGGCGACACCTTCTATTTCGGCACGCTGGACGCCCGCATCGTGGCGCTGGACCTCAAGACCGGAGACGTGAAGTGGCGCAAGAAGGTGGCCGACTACAAGGCCGGCTATTCGATGACCGCGGCACCGCTAATCGTCAACGGGCTGGTGATCACCGGCAACTCCGGCGGCGAGTTCGGCATCGTTGGCGAGGTACAGGCACGCGACGCCGAAACCGGCGAACTGGTCTGGACCCGGCCGGTGATCGAGGGCCACATGGGCACCTTCAAGGGCGAGGAAAGCACCATGACCGGCACCCTGAACGCCACCTGGCCGGGCGACATGTGGAAGACCGGCGGCGGCGCCACCTGGCTGGGCGGCTCCTATGATGCGGAGACAGATACGCTGGTCTTCGGCGCGGGCAACCCGGCGCCCTGGAACAGCCACCTGCGCAACGCGGGCACACCGGTTGAAGGCAACGCAGGCGACAACCTTTATGCCGCCAGCCGCATCGGCATCGACCCTTCGAACGGCGAGATCAAATGGCACTTCCAAACCACCCCGCGCGAGGGCTGGGATTATGACGGCGTCAACGAGGTGGTCGCCTACACCGACCGCAGCGGCAACAAGCGCTTTGCCACTGCCGACCGCAACGGCTTTTTCTATGTTCTGAACCGCGAGGACGGTAAATTCGTCAGCGCAACGCCCTTCGTCAAGGACATCACCTGGGCCGAACGCATCGACGACACCGGCCGCCCGGTGTTCAACGAGGACAACCGCCCCGGCAACCCCGCGGACGCAGCCGATGGCAACAAGGGCGAGGTGATCTTTGCCTCGCCATCGTTCCTGGGCGGCAAGAACTGGATGCCGATGGCGTTCTCGCAGAACACCGGCAATTTCTATGTGCCCTCGAACGAATGGGGCATGGATATCTGGAACGAGCCGATCAGCTACAAAAAGGGCGCCGCCTATTTGGGCGCGGGCTTTACCATCAAGCCGAACTACGAGGACCATATCGGCAGCCTCAAGGCGATAGACCCCGACACCGGCACGGTCAAATGGGAGTTCAAGAACGACTCGCCGCTATGGGCCGGGGTGATGACCACTGCGGGCGGTCTGGTGTTCACCGGCACGCCCGAAGGACGCTTCATTGCCTTTGACGACGAAACCGGCGAGGAGCTTTGGTCGTTCCAGACCGGCTCCGGCATTGTCGGCCAGCCGATCACCTGGGAACAGGACGGCGAGCAATATGTCTCGGTCATTTCCGGCTGGGGCGGCGCGGTGCCGCTGTGGGGTGGCGAGGTTGCCAAGAAGGTCAACTATCTGAATCAGGGCGGCATGCTCTGGACGTTCCGCCTGCCCCGCCAGCTAGCACAAGCAGACTGATTCCGGCCGGCAGAGGGCCGCAGGCAACAAACTCAGGCGCGCCTCCTGCGGGGGCGCGCCCGCCATATGCGACTTTAGGCGTATACCGCTGCTGCCGCCGGCTTGCTAAGCTGGCAGGAAAACAACAGCTCTGGTGCAGATATGCCGACACACACGGACACGCCGATCACCCCAGGGTTCCACGCGGCGCTGCTGGTGGATGACCACCCGCTTTTCTGCGACGCCCTGGCGATGACACTGCAGGCGGTCACCGCAATCAGCAGCATGCACACCGCGCCGGCCCTGCAGGCCGCGCTCGACATGATCGCCGACGGCATCCGCATCGACCTAGTAGTGCTGGACCTGAACCTGCCCGACGTCAACGGGCTGGACGGGCTGCTGCGGCTGCGCAAGGTGACGGGCTGCCCGATCCTGGTGGTCTCCTCGATGGCCGACAACCGCATCGTCAGCTCGGTGATCCATGCCGGGGCCAACGGCTTCATTCCCAAACACAGCCAGCGCGACGTGTTCCAGAAGGCGGTGGAAGCGATCAATCAGGGCAAGGTGTTCCTGCCCGAGGGCTGCGTGCTGCTCGATGACAAGGCCGGCAGCAGCGACGACGTGCTGCAGCGGCTGTCGCAGCTGACCAATCAGCAGGCCCGGATCCTTCAGCTGATCTGCGAAGGCAAGCTGAACAAGCAGATCGCCTATGAGCTGTCGATCGCCGAGACCACGGTCAAGGCCCATATCACCGCCATCATGCGCAAGCTGGGGGTGCAAAGCCGCACCCAGGCGGTGCTGGCCGCCAAGCAGGCGAGCTTTGCAAACGTCTTGCAAGACGCGCCGCCGCCCGCCTAGTCTGGCGGGTGGAATTTTGGGAGGAGAAAGAGGATGGACCCTGTCGATGGCCCGTCAGGCGCGCCCGTGGCGGAGCCGCAGGTTGTCCGGTCCGGCTCGGTCGACTGCCGGGCGCCGGACGCTGTCGAACAGCTGGCCCAGGCGCTGAACCCGAACGGCCTGTCGCTGGTGGTGCTGTTCCTTTCGCCGGACACCGACGTTGACCGGCTTATCGGGGAGGCGCAGCGCCGGTTTGCCCCGGCGCAGGTCGTCGGCTGCACCACCGCGGGGGAGATTTCTGCGGGCGGCTATGTCGAAGGCGAGATCGTCGCCATCGGCTTTGCCCAGTCGCATTTCCAGACCCGCACCATCCTGATCGAGGATCTCGGCAGCTTCGATCCGCACTGCGTGATCGAGCGGATGATCAGCAACCGCAACCACATGGCGCAGAACACCGTGGACTGGGTCTCGGACTTCACCTTCCTGCTGGTCGATGGGCTCTCCACCAAGGAAGACACGCTGACCTCGCAATTGTCTATCGGGCTGGGGCCGGTGGCCTTCTTCGGCGGCTCGGCGGGCGACGGCACCAACTTCGGCAGGACCTTTGTTCTGCATGGCGGCCAGGCCCATTCCAACGCCGCCATTCTGATCCAAGTCCGCAGCCGCTGCCCGATCGAGGTGTTCAAGACAGACCACCTGATCCCGTCGGAAAAGCGCATGGTGGTGACCGGGGCGGATCCGGCCCGGCGGGTGGTGCATGAAATCAATGCCGAACCGGCCGCCCGCGAATACGCCCGGGTGCTGGGCAAGGACCCGGAGCAGCTGACCGCCTTCACCTTTGCCGCCCATCCCGTCGCGGTGCAATTCGGCGACCAGCACCACGTGCGTGCCATCCAACGCGTCGCCGACAACGACGAGCTGGTGTTCTTCTCAGCCATCGACGAGGGCGTAGTGCTGACCCTGGCCGAACCGGAGGACATGGTGACCCACCTGGAGCGCGAGATGGCCGCCCTCAGTGCCAGGCGCCGCCCCGAGATCATCCTGGCCTGCGACTGCATTCTGCGGCGGCTTGAAGCGCAGCAGAAACAGGTCTCACAGGACATTTCCCGCATCCTCCGGGACAACAGGGTCGTCGGCTTTTCAACCTATGGCGAGCAGATCAACTCGATGCACGTCAACCAGACCCTGACCGGGGTGGCGATCTACCCGCCGGACGAGGGCTGAGCGATGGTGCATGAGCTGATCGACCCCCGCGACCCGCCGGAACGGCAGAACGAGAAGCTGCTGAAAATCATCGAGACCCTGATGCGCCGGGCCGAGCAGAGCTCGGAAGCCTCCGGTGAGGCCTACGCCCAGTTCCAGCGCGCGGTGATGCTGGAGGAGGAGGTGCGCCTGCGCACCCGCGAGCTGGAGCACGCGCTGGACCTGCTCAACGAGTCGAACGCCCGGCTGGCGCTGGCCAATGCCGAGACCGAGGCCGCCCGCGCCAACCTGGCGAACGCGATCGAGACGGTGCAGGAAGGCTTTGCGCTGTTTGACGCGCAGGACGTGCTGGTCATGTGCAACACCCGGTTTGGCAAGCACATGACCGATATCTACCATCTGCTGCGCCCGGGACTGAAATTTGCCGACTATGTGAACCTGGTGGCGACCAGCGCTCATCTGGCGCTGCCAGAGGGGGAGACCGCCGTCGGCTGGGAAGCTTACCGGATCGCCCGCCACAAGGACGACCATGCGGTGTTCAACGTGATGATGGCCGGCAACAGCTGGCTGCAGGTCAGCGAGCACCGCACCCCGGACGGCGGCACCGTGATCCTGCAGACCGACATCACCGACATGATGCGGCTGGAGCGGCAGGAGCGCGAGCGGCTGCTCGACGACCAGTCGCGGGTGATCAAAGCGACGCTGGAGCATCTCGACCAGGGGGTCTGCATCTTCGACGCCCAGAACCGCCTGGTCGGCTGGAACCACCGCGCCGGAGAACTCCTGTCGATGCCTGCGGGCAAATTCCAGCTGGGCATGTTTTTCGCCACCCTCTACCGCCAGGCCGCGGACAGCATCCGCCTGCTCGGCGGCACCCGGCCGGAAGAGGTCGAGGCCTGGGTGGCCAGCACCGCCAAGCGGGCGCCCCTGTCGTTCGAGATCGGATTGGGCCGCGACCGCGTCCTGGCGGTCTTTGCGCAGCAGATGCCGGACAAGGGCTTTGTGATCAGCTTTACCGATGTCACCGCCGAACGCGCCGCGGTCCGCACCATCTCCCAGGTCAACGAAACGCTGGAGCAGCGGGTGGCCGAACGGACGCTGGAGCTGGAGGACGCGCTGTCTGAGGCGGAGCGCGCCAATGCCTCCAAATCGCGGTTCGTCGCCGCCGCCAGCCACGACCTGCTGCAGCCGCTGTCCGCCGCCAAGCTCTATGTCGGCTCGCTGGAGGACGACCTGCAGGATGCGGGCTTCAGGGACCGGGCGGCCAAGGCTGGCAACGCGCTGGTCGCGGTTGAGCGGATCCTCGGCGCCCTGCTGGACATTTCCAAGCTCGACTCCGGCCTGGCGGCAATCGACCGGAGCGCCATCAGCCTGGGCGGCATGCTGGACCAACTGAAGGACGAATTGGAACCCGTCGCCCGGCTTAAGGGGCTAGAGTTCCGGGTCGTGCGCAGCGGTGCAGTGGTGGAAAGCGACGCCGCCTACCTGCGCCGCATCCTGCAGAATCTTGCCTCCAACGCCGTGCGCTACACCACCAGCGGCAAGGTGCTGATCGGGGTGCGGCAGCGCCGCGGCCGGGTGCTGCTCGAGGTCCGCGATACCGGCCCCGGCATCCCGCCGGAGCATCAGGACAGGGTGTTCCAGGAGTTTCAGCGTCTCAACGCCAAGGCCAGCCCGTCGGACGGCATGGGGTTGGGTCTCGCCATTGTCGAACGGGCCTGCCGGCTGCTGAAACATCCGCTGAACCTCACCTCGGAGGTCGGGCGCGGCACCTGCTTTTCGGTGGAGCTGCCGCTGAGCACGGCGGCGCGCCCACCGTCGCCCTTGCCCGTCCCCGGCACCGGCGCCGCGGTGCCGTTTGCGCACCGGATCGTGGTTCTGATCGAAAACGACACCGGCCTCAGGGCGGCGCTGGAGATCACGCTGGACAGCTGGGGGCTGAATGTGCTGCCCTGCGCCAGCTGCGCCGAAGCCAGCGCGCTGCTGCAGGAAATCGACATTGGCCCGGATGCGATCATCGCCGATTACCAGCTGGACGACGGGGCACTTGGCACTGATGCGATTGCCACGCTCCGGGCGCAGCACGGGCCGATCCCGGCCTGCCTGGTGACCGCCAACCGCTCTCCGGATCTGGCGGCTGCCTGCGCCGGGCTGAACGCGGCGCTCTTGCACAAGCCGATAGACACTGGCGCGCTGCGCGGCTTCCTTGGGCGCGCGCTGGCCTGACCATGGTGCGGCGCAACTCAGCGCAGGCACACGTCCGAGCGGGTCAGGAACCGCTTGCCGCTGCCGTTCTCCAGCGAGAACATCCCGCCGATACCGTCAATCGCGTCGATCACCAAATTGGTGTGCTTCCAGCGTGCATGCTGATCGGCATTCATGTAAAACGGCACCCCTCCGATTTCCCCAACCAGCACATCGCTGCCGCCAATGATGTAGTCGCCCTGCTGAAAGCACATCGGCGCGGACCCGTCGCAGCAGCCGCCGGACTGGTGAAACAGCAGATCCTGCCCGAACCGCGCCTTCAGCGCGCCGATCAGATCCAGCGCCGCCTCTGTTGCCGTCACGGTCATGCCAGTAGCCCCGGTCATTGCAGTCTCCCCCGGTTGAACGAAAAAAGGAACGGCCCCGGACACCCGGGGCCGCCTGCAGCGCGACTTGCTCAGAAGAAGCCCAGCGCGTTGGGGCTGTAGCTGACCAGCAGGTTCTTGGTCTGCCGGTAGTGGTCCAGCATCATCTTGTGGTTCTCCCGGCCGATGCCCGACTGCTTGTAGCCGCCAAAGGCCGCATGGGCCGGATAGGCGTGATAGCAGTTGGTCCAGACCCGGCCCGCCTGGATGTCACGGCCAAAGCGGAAGGCGCGGTTGGTGTCGCGGGTCCACACGCCGGCGCCCAGCCCGTAAAGCGTGTCATTAGCGATCTCAAGCGCCTCGGCGTCGTCCTTGAAGGTGGTGACGGACAGCACCGGGCCAAAGATTTCCTCTTGGAAAATCCGCATCTTGTTGTGGCCCTTGAACACCGTCGGCTCGATGTAATTGCCGCCTTCAAGCCCCTCCAGGGCAGAGACATTGCCGCCGGTCAGCAGCTCGGCCCCCTCGTCCTTGCCTAGCTGCAGGTAGGACGCGATCTTCTCCTTCTGCTCGGCGGAAGCCTGAGCGCCGATCATAGTGTCCATCGACAGCGGGTTGCCTTGCTTCACCGCCTTCACTCGTTCAATCGCGCGGGCCATGAAGTCGTCGTAGATCGATTCCTGGATCAGCGCCCGGCTGGGACAGGTGCAGACCTCGCCCTGGTTCAGGGCAAACATGGTGAAACCTTCCAGGCATTTGTCGAAATAGGCGTCATCGGCGGCCATCACATCCTCGAAAAAGATGTTCGGAGACTTGCCGCCCAGCTCCAGTGTCACCGGGATCAGGTTCTGGCTGGCATACTGCATGATCAGCCGCCCGGTGGTGGTCTCGCCGGTAAAGGCGATCTTGGCGATCCGGTTCGACGAGGCCAGCGGCTTGCCCGCCTCCAGCCCGAAGCCGTTGACGATGTTCAGCACACCCGCGGGCAGCACATCGGCGATCAGCTCCGCCAGCACCATGATCGAGGCCGGGGTCTGCTCGGCCGGCTTCAGCACCACGCAGTTGCCCGCCGCCAGCGCCGGCGCCAGCTTCCAAACTGCCATCAGCAGCGGGAAGTTCCACGGGATGATCTGCCCGACCACGCCCAGCGGTTCCGGGATGTGGTAGGCATAGGTGTCAGCATCGATTTCGGAGATATGGCCTTCCTCGGCGCGGATGCAGCCCGCGAAATAGCGCCAGTGATCCACACAGAGGGCGAGGTCGGCTGCAATCGACTCGCGGATCGGCTTGCCGTTGTCCAGTGTTTCCGCCGCCGCCAGCAGCTGGGTGTTTGCCTCCATGATGTCGGCTATTTTCAGCAGCATGTTGGCACGTTCGGTGGTCGAGGTCTTGCCCCAGGCCGGAAACGCCGCATGAGCCGCGTCCAGGGCTGCCTCAACATCCTCGGCGTTGGACCTGGCAATCTCGCAGATCACATCACCGGTAATCGGAGTGGTGTTTTCGAAATACTGACCTGAGCGGGGCTCGGTGAATTCACCGTTGATAAAGTTGCCATAACGCGGCTTGAACGGAAAATCGACGCCCAGATGGGCCGTGTCCAGTGCCGCGTTGGCCAGCCCGTTCGTGTGGATGTTCATGCCATTCCTCCCAAGAATTGATCCAAGAAATGCAGCGGAGCTGGTGGCCATGCACCTTAGATTGCAGGCACTGGGTCCGGTGCTGCCTAAAGGCTTAGACCATCGGCAAAAGCCGCGGTATTCGACCAAAGTCCCTGCCGGCCACTAAGTGGGGGAGAGGAAAGCTGTGGGCACAACCTGTTATTTCGCTACGGTTGGCGCACCTATGCAAGGTGCGGCCACCATGATTTCCGTCTAGCGTGAAAAGCCGCAAAGATGGGCTTGTGAAACCGGCAAAATGACATTTTCCGAGAGCCTGGCAAAGCGCTGTTTAGAGATGCTGGGTAAACCTTGGAGCAATCTTGAAGTGAAGAAATGACATTCCAAAGTCTTCCAATAGGAATGGATACACTTACTGCGGCAGGTACCCTTTTTCTTTGAGGTGGTCGTTCAGAAGCCGTTCGACATAAGAGGCCACTGACCGGTCATCCTCCGCCGCGGCCTTCTCTACTGCTTTCTTGGTTTCATCCGTTACACGAACAGATATCGCTGATGCTTTGGGCATGTGTTCATTTGTGTGCAGCTGACATTCAGTTGCACACATTTGCAACGGGCCGAGGGGAAAGTAGAAGCTCCCAGCCCGGCCTTAACCAAACCGATCTCGTGGAAGGAGTCCGACTATGGCTGATACTTGCCGTATCACGCGCCCGGGCGCGCTGAAAGCCCTGTGGCCCGCATCTGCCGCAGATACCAGCCCCACGTTCAACACTCAAACTTTCGACACGCTGACCAAGGCAGTGGACGAAGCCCTCGAACTGGGGCGTGGCCTGTCCCACGCGCTGTCGTGGGATCCCGCAACAACCAATTTCCAGGAAGCAGCCGAAGCGCGTTGGCAGGATTGCCTTAAACTCAGCGGCGACATCCTGACCGCTCAGCTGGCCAGCGCCGATGATTTGCCTTTGCAGCGCATGAGCAGGCTGCTGCACATCCTCATCGAATCTTCAGGGCCGGAAGAGGTTCTCAGGTTTCAGCAGCTGCTCCATGAGAACCAGGAACTTCAGCCCGGTCATGGTTTGATTGCGCGTACAGATGCTGCTGCCGCTATCCATCAGATGCCGCTGGAAGTCCTGCACATCATCGGGTGCCGCGGTCTCGGGGGATCGTCCGAGCCAGGCTGCAAACCGCTTGCAGGCCCGCAAGTGGCTGGTTTGAGAAGCCGGTCCCAGATTGCGCGCCGGCATATCGGTAATCATCCGGGCGCAACGGGGGGTCATCGGTGTGGGCTGCTGAACGGTCATCGAAATCCGAGAAGTAAATCCCGGTTCCGCGCAACGCCAGCCACAGGCGCCCATATCGCGGAGCAATTTAGTGCCTGGGCTCACATGTATGTACCGGCTGCTGTTCGCAAGTGATTTTTTGCATGGTCTTGGAAGTCGCTCACGTGTATCCGGCCTGTTGATCGGCACGCGGGCCGTGGCCTTGTTGGGGTTACGCACGCGCCGTGATCTCTTCAGCCGCGAGGTCATTTCTGACCGAGTGAGCCCTCAGATTTTGGGTGCGTAGTTGCTCCGTTCCAGCTTTCGATTAGTCTCGAACTCCTTCGGGCCGTGTCGGCTCAGATGCCGGCGACGACCTCATCTTTTGACGCATCAAAGGTCGTTTTTTTTGTCTCAAAACACTCCAAGCCGTTCGTGCCGGCTTATTGGCCAGCGCGACTGCAAGCTTGTTGTTGTTCATCCGCTCTGCTGCTTTAGTCAGCCACTCGCCAAGCCTGTAGTCTGGCCATCTGTTTGGTCGCATCAGAATGACCTTGGCTGCTTGAACGAAGAGCATTCGCAGGTATCGGCTTCCTCGTTTGGTGATGCGCCCAAGGACCGTTCGCCCGCCCGTGCTGTGTTGACGGGGGGCCAATCCCACCCAGGCCGCAAAGTCACGCCCTCGACCCAAGGCCTCTCCTGTGCCAATGGCAGCAACCATGGCCGTCGAGATCATCGGACCAATGCCAGGGATCGTCATGACGTTGACGCAATTCTCTTCGATGCGACTGATTTGTTCAATCTCTTTCGAGACGGTATCGATCCGGTCATCCAGCCAGAGCCAATCACCAAAGAGACCAATCAGGATTGTCCGCCTGCGCGGCGATATCTCGTCCTTGCGCTCCTCCAGGATCGTCTCAAAAGAGTTCTTCAGAGCCCGCAGACCTTTGCGCACCGTGATGCCCTGTTCGATTAGAAAGGCACGGATCCGATTGATCGTCGCTGTCCGGCGCGACACCAGCCGTGACCGAACGCGGTGCAACGCTTGCAGGTCCAGCTGCTCCTGGCTCTTCTCGGGGACGGTCGGCAAGTTAGATCTCAATGCCGCTTCGGCGATCGCCTCCGCGTCGTTGTAGTCGTTCTTCTGCCCCTTGATGAAAGGCTTCACGTAGATCGAGGGAATGATCCGCAGCTCGAAGCCCATCTCGCGAAGCGTTCGGCTGACAAAATGCGCACTCAAGCACGCCTCCATGCCAACGACGCACCGGGGCAGTTTCTCAAACGCAGAAACCAGCGCCAAGCGCTTGATCTGTTTGCGCATCACCAGCCGCCCGTCAGGGTCGATTGCCACGATATGGAATGTGTCTTTGCCGATATCGATGCCAATCGACATCAGTTCATCAAATGCCTTCTTCGTCATGCTACTTCTCCTTCTCGCAGAAATAGGCAAAGCCTAACCTGCGGGGTGAAGCAGCCGGTACATCCCATCAGCCGCCGAATGCATCGGCAGAAATGGTGTTCTCGGCTGACTTTCGAGAGCAGGCATTCACTCCGCTTGTACGATGACATCGTCAGCGCGGTGCTGAGGTCTGGGGATGGAGGGAAGATCGGAGGGCAAATCATGCCAAGAGTCCAACTTCCCGCTGTCACTCCGAAACGAAGAGCCTGGAACAAAGGCCGGATCATTGGCCAGAAACGACCGCTCCTGCCGAAACAGGTCTGGGCGATCCGTGCGCGTCTCGAATTGGCGAAAAACTTGCGCGATCTTGCGCTGTTCAATGTAGCGATTGATAGTAAGCTTCGCGGATGCGATTTGGTCGAACTGGCCGTCACTGACCTGGTAAGGGATGATCGCGTTCGCGAAAGGGTGTATGTGATCCAGAGCAAAACCAAGCGGCCCGTTCAGTTCGAACTCTCTGAAAACATGCGGGACACAATTGCCGCGTGGATCAAGTCGCCGGAAATGATCGGCTGCCGTTTCATGTTCCCCAGCCGGTTTCACGACCGCCCCCATATCTCAACGCGCCAATATGGCCGGCTTGTGCGGGATTGGGTGGCCGCGATCGGGCTGGAGCCCAGTGAATACGGCACTCATTCGCTGCGTAGGACCAAAGCAGCGGAGATTTACCGCAAAACCGGAAATCTAAGAGCGGTTCAACTTCTGCTCGGACATACCACGGTTGACAGCACAGTCAGATATCTTGGCGTCGAACTTGAAGATGCGCTGAGCATCGCCGAGCAAATCGACATTTGAACCACGTTGGCGGGCGGCACTTGCCGTTCGCCAATTCGAACCGGACCTACGTTCGCGCCGCAGCGGTGGTTTGAATCGAGCCCAAGCCAGGCAAATGTTGCAAAACGCACAAATGTCCTAAGCGGTCTGAGAAGCTGCCATCAAACGATGGCTCCGGGCCCTCCGCGAGGAATGGCGGCAAAACGAAACTCCGCCGGCAGAGTCGGTTACACCCGGGACGCCCTATTCATTCATCACAAGAGCGGACTGTTGGCCGGTCATCCTGCGGACCTCAGACACAGCTTCGGCAAGTGCCGGGCCAACCTCGTCAGAGATGCGTTGATCAGTAAGTTGCTTTGAGGTGGAACTTGCCAGAAAAGCCACCGGCTCACCTAAATCAGACGGACGGTATGGCACAGCAGCAGCGTTGATGGTCTCGGAAAACCGGCTTACGCCCCTCACCTGAGTGTAGCCGTCAGCCAGGATCTCATTATGCGCGGCAAGTCTTATTGCTGCGAATTCCGCCAGCAACTCTGCTGGCTCATCGCCTTGGCTTTCAAGAAAACGGGCAAATTCCTCATCGTTGAGCGCACCCAAATACGCTTTGCCGCTGGAAGAAGTATGAAGCGGCATCCGATAGCCGACATCCAGCCAGATTGCCGAGGAGTTCACTGGCCGCCAGGCCCTGGTCAGCAGCATCCGCTGGTCATCTTTGATGCTGATCGCCGTCAGCGTGCCGGTTTCATCCGCCAGCCGCTGCATAACCGGCGAAGCGATCTCGACAAAGGCAAAGGAGGCAGCCGCGATATTCCCCAGTGCAAGCGCCGCCGGGCCGAGACGGTATTTGTCGTGCCGCCGTCCATGGGTCAGGTATCCAAGCGCGCACAGGGTGAAGGTCAGCCTGGACACTGTCGGGCGCGGAATGCCGGTGCGCTCTGAGATTTCGAGGTTGCCCAATCCATCATCCGTCGGTCGGAAAGCCCGCAGAATTGTAAGGCCCCGCGCCAGTGTGTTGGCAAATCTTTTGTCCGATGCGTCGGCTGGCATGGTATTCCCTGTATCTATGCGGGCGTCCGGCCCGAGCCGGGTATTCGCTGTCCGCTGGCCCCCAATACTACTGAACCGCATTTGACAGCACCAGAGAGATTGACGGGAAAGCCACCAGCAGAAGCAGCACGACCACATCAACGCTCAGAAACCGCCAGATGCCGGAAAAGACCATGCCCACCGGGGCGTCCTTGCCGACAACATTAGACAGCACAAAGACATTCAGCCCCACCGGCGGGGTGATCAGGCCGATCTCCAGCAGCTTCACGACAACAACGCCAAACCAGATCAGGTTCAGCCCGTAGGATTCCACCAGCGGCACCACCAGCGGCAGGGTCAGAACCATGATTCCGATCGGGTCCAGGAACATGCCCAGCATCAGATAGACCACGCAGATCGCAAACAGCAGCGTGCCCGTAGACAGCTGCGCCTGCGCCACCCAGTCCACCAGCGCGGGCGCCATGCCCGTCAGCGCAATCGCAGCGACAAATATCTTGGCACCCGCCGCAACAAAGAAGATCGCGCCGGTCTGTACACAGGTTTCCCGGACCGCCTGCCAGATGCCTGCAAGATCAAGCTGCCGCTGCACCAGGCCGATCAGCACAGTCAGCACAACGCTCACCGCCGCCGCCGCGGTGGCGGTAAAGTACCCGCCGTAAATCCCAATCACGATCACTGCAAAAATCACGGCCGCGGGCCAGGCCCTGCGGAACGCCGCCAGCTTGTCGGCAAAGCTGGCCGCTTCGCCGCGGGCAGGCACCGCCGCCGGATCCGCCCTGATCCACATTGCAATGACCAGAACAAAACCCGCCAGCGTCAGCAGCCCCGGCAGAATGCCGGCAATGAACAGTTTGTTCACCGAGGTCTCGGTGAAGATCGCATAGATGATGAACAGAATGCTCGGGGGGATCAGAGAGCCGAGTGTACCCCCGGCAGCGACGCTGGCGGTTGCCAGCCTTGGGTCATAGCCAAGGCGCAGCATTTCTGGGGTACAGATTTTGCCCATGGTCGACGCACAGGCCAGGCTGGAGCCGGTAATGGCGGAAAACCCGCCGCAGCCCATCACCGAGGCCACCGCAATGCCGCCGCGCAGGCGCAGCAGCCAGACCTTGGCCGCGTCATAAACCGCCGTGGTGATCCCGGCACGATAGGCAATGTTGCCAAGCGCGATGAACAGCGGGATCATCGACAAATCAAAGGAATGCAGCAGATCGAACGAATTGTTGAAGACCAGCGACGAGGTCGCCCGGAAGGCCCGTTCCGGCATGAAGGTGCCAGTGCGGAAGGCAAAGATTGTAAAGGCTGCCAGCGTCGCCACGCCGATCAGGGCAAAGGCAATCGGCACACGGATGGCCAGAAGCACAAGCATAACGGCAAAGGCCACAAGGCCGATCAGGGCAGGATCCACGGGCAGTCTCCTCGGCAGGTCTGTTGAATGTCAGATGGGTGTCAGGTCTTGTGCAGCACGATTTCGCCGCCGCGCAGCAGGGTCAGCGCATCGCCGGCAGCCATCACCGCAAGCCGCAGCCATCCCAGCGCAATCCCAAGGGTAAAGGCCAGCCGCCCCGGCCATTGCGGCAGGTTCAGATCGCCGTAGAACACACTGCCGGTCTGCCACTGATGCAAAAACTCCCGGCCGCCGGAATACAAGATCGGCGTCAGCGCCAAGAGGCCGAACAAGGTGCCGAACACGGTCAGCCAACCCGACACCCGCGGCGGCAGCAGATTGGTCAGAAACTCCACCGCGATATGCGCCCGCTGCGCGGTTGCGGCGGCCAGGGGCATCACAATCGCCAGAACCATCAGCTCGCGCACGATGACAATGGTGTCCGGCACCGAGCTGTTGAACAGGTTCAACGCCACCACATCGGCAAAGATCAACAGCGCCAGCAGAATGATGGCCGCCGCCGATGTATCTACAAAAACCCGTTCCAGCCTGTGCAGCATCTTGTCCTCCCTCACATTTGCCAGGCGGCGCTGCCGCCGCCCGGCCCCTGTTCCGCCTTGATCAGTTGCTGCGCGTCCAAGGGTAGCCCTTGGCCTCGAACTCAGACGTGAATTCAGCCACTGCTGCGGTGTAGGTGGCCATCAGCCGGTCCGCATCCAGACCAACGCTGCGGGCATTTTCCATCCAATCCGCAATAAAGGGTTCCGCCGCCGCATTCAGGGCAGCCTTGTCAGCCTCGCTCAGCTCGATGACCTCGATCTTGCGGGCGGTTTCGCCTGCGGTCATCGCCTTCATCGCCTTGCTGTTGGCACCGGTCACAATCTTGGCAAACTGATCCGCCAGTTCCTCGCCCGCCTGCATCAGCACCTGCTGCTGGCCAGCCTCCAGACCGTCAAAAACCTGCTTATTCATGAACATGCCGTAGCCGCCGATTTGTCCCCAATTCAGGACAGTATAGCTGTCGATCACCTCGTCCCACTTCAGCGAGGGCACGATGTAGTCATAGCCCTGGCTGCAATCGATCAGCCCGGTGTCCAGCCCCTGATAGGCTTCATAGACTGACAGGTTCACGCGGGTTGCGCCCATTTCGCCAAAGACCTTGCCGTAAACGCCGGCGCCGCGGACCTTCTTACCCTTGATGTCCTCAACCGAACGGATCGGCTCTCCGGCGCAGGCAACATTCACAGCCGAGGCGGTGAAGGTGCCGATATAGACCAGGTTCTGGCGGGCCAGATGCTCGACAATCTGCGGTTCCGACCGCATCAGGCGGTCGGCTGCACGCATGGCGACCCAGGCATTCGGCCCGCCGATGGGAAAGTCCGCCAGCGAATAGGCCGCCATTTCCTTCTGGAAATAGGCCGCAATGATCGACCCGGCATCCGCCACCCCGTCGCCGATCCCCTGCACTGCCGCGCTTGCCTTGAACAGCGCGCCGCCCCATTGGACGTCCATCCGCAGATCGCCTTCCGACAGCTCGCCGATACGGCTGTTGTACCATTTCAGCGCGGCAGGAACCGTGCCCCGATCCGGGCCGCTGTGGCCGTAGTAAATCACGGTCTCCGCAGAGACCGCCGTCGCACCAAGACCGGCCGCAATGGTCAGCCCTCCCAGAATATTCCTGATCATTCCCATGACTGGCATCTCCTCCTCGAAAGCCATTCGTTTCATTTTACTATGTGGAATTTTGACGTTCTGTCCAGAATTTTATTTCACATAATGAAATTTACAATGACTGCCTGCGCTCGACCCGCAGCAGAACAGGACTTCCTCTTCTGCGCCTCTGCAGAACAAGAAATTGGCGCAGCAGATCAAACGCCTTCCGCCAGCTCGCTGGCAAAGGCTTCGATCAGTTTCGCTTTCAGGATTTTCCCAGTCGGCGCGGCAGGCAGGGCCGCAGCCACGATAATACGTGCCGGCCGCTTGTAGGGCGCAAGCCGGTCGTGCAAAAAGGCTTTCAGCTCTGTTTCTTTCACGCTGCTGCCAGTGGCGGCGCTGACAAAGGCCAGAACCTCTTCGTTCCCTTCAAGGGTACGGCCCACCACGCTTGCCACCACCACATCGGGATGCTCGGTCAGCGCTGCCTCGATCTCCACCGGGTAGACATTGAAGCCGGACCTGATGATCAGTTCCTTGGTGCGTCCAGCTATATGCAGCCGCCCTTCCCCGTCAAAGCGGCCTAGGTCGCCGGTGCGGAACAACCCGTCCTCTGTCAATGCCGCCGAAGATTGCTCTGGGTCACGGAAGTATCCCTTCATGACTTGCGGGCCGCCCACCAGGATCTCTCCTATACCTTCCTCCGGAGTGGCGCCCGGCGCCTCCAAGTCGAGCTTAAGGGTGCAATCGCCCATCGGCAGGCCGACACTGATGTCAGGATCGCCGAATGCGTTGCAGGTGGCGCAGACACCCGCCGTGCCCTCAGTCAGCCCATAACCGTTTTGCAGCGGCAGGCCATAAAACGCCTCAGCCTCGCGTTTCCAGGCCGGATCCAGGGGCGCACCACCCGAGGAGACAAACCGCAGTTTTCCCGCATCATAGCGCGGTTTCCCATGTGCGCGGGCATAGTTGAACAGATGCGCATGCATCTGCGGCACTGCGGGCAACAGGGTCACATCCTCTTGCAGCGCCTGATACAGACGCTCTGCCGAGAATTGCGCCTCCATCCGCATCGCCGATTGCGCAAGGGTGACCGACAGCATGGTGACAAGCCCGAAAATATGGCTGAGCGGCAGCGCCAGATAGGTCACATCCGCCTTCTGAATGCCCCGCACTTCGGCTGAGGCCGCCGCCCCTGCGATCAGGTTGGCATGGGTCAGCATCGCCGCCTTGGGGGTGCCGGTTGTGCCCGAAGTATAAAGCAGAAGAGACACCTGTTCGCGCCCGTCCTCTGACACCGGTTCCGGCGCGGCCCCCTCGCGCGGCATCAGCGCCGCCGTGCCAAAGGCGCCCTGCACGTCCTGAGCGCCATAGTGCTCCGCATGGGCGCGGGCTGCTGCGGATGAGGCGGCTGTGAACATCACAGCGCTGGGGTCGGAGTGGGCAAAGATCCGGTCCAGTTCAGCCGTGGTCAGCCGCGCATTGATGGCAACCGCGGATGCATCCAGCAGGCTTGCGCCAAAGAAGAATGCGATCACCTCGGCGCAGTTTTCAAACACCAGAACCACCCGGTCTCCGGGCCGCACGCCTGCGGACTTCAGCTGCTCCGCCGCGGCATGTGCCGCTTGGGACATCTCCTGCCAGGTCAGGCGGCGGCCATCCTGATCCATCAGCGCCAAAGCACCGGGGCGGGTGTCAGCGGCTGCCTGCAGCAACCCGTGTACGCGGTTATGCATGTCTATTCTCCTCCCTTTCCCTTCACGCCGCCAGGCCCAGCCGACCGAAGACCGCCAGCGCCTCAGCCTCCAGCCGGGCGGTGATTTCGGCGAAGGGCTCCACCTTGTCGACAAACCCCAGCGCATGGCCCGCCGACAGCAGCCCGCGGGAAACGTCGCCAGTGGCATAGGCTTGGCGTCCGATTTTGCCGGACACATGCTTCAGCAGTTCCTGAATGCCGATCTCCGGATTGTCGCGCTCCAGCCGGGCGACAGTTTCCGTGGTCTGATTGCGCAGGCTGCGCACAGTGTTACGCACCGAGTGCATGGTCAGCTGCGTATCCAGCTCGCTCGCATTCACCATTGCCTGCTTGTAATCCGGATGTGCGGTCAGCTCACTGGCAACCAGGAACCTGGTGCCTATCACCACGCCGGCCGCGCCCATCACAAGTGCTGCCATGATCTGCTTGCCGTGTCCGATGCCGCCGCCGATCAGCCAGGGGATAGTCAGCCGGTCCCCGGCCAGGCCTGCGTTGACCATGCTGCCAACCATATCCATGCCGGGGTGGCCGCCGCATTCAGCACCGACAATCGACACCATGTCGACCCCCACCTGCTCCGCCTTCACCGCATAGCGCAGGCTCGGCACCTTATGCAGCACGGTGATCCCGGCATCCTTGAGGATGGGCATGAACGCCTCGGGGCTGCGGCCGGATGTTTCGACAAACTGCACGCCTTCGTCCGCGATCAGCCGGAACACCTCCCCGGTCTTCTCGCCCGGCACCAGCTTGGGGATCATCGAGACATTGACCCCGAAGGCCTTGCCTTGGCACATCTCGCGGCAGCGGCGGATTTCGGCGCGCAGATCGTCCATTTCAGGGAAACTGGCCGCAGTGATGAAAGAGATTATCCCCGCCCGCGCCGCAGCCGATACATATTCGGCATTGGCCAGCCATTGCAGGCCGCCCGCCACAACCGGCAGCCGGGTGCCATAGGTCCGGGTCACGGCTGTATCGAAAATCACCGGAAGCGCAGAAGTATGCATCATGTCGGTCTCCTTACCGGAATACTGGGGAGGTTTTGCTAAGAAAGGCGCCGATGCCCGCCTGGGCTTCGTCACCGCCAAGGGCCTGCGCCATGGCATCGCGTTCATGGGTCATCTGGTCTTCGAAACTGGCGGTTTCGGCCTGGTTGAGCAACATCTTGATGTCCGCAATCGCCATCTCAGGGCCACGGGCCACCGCATCGGCCAAAGTTTCGGCCTGCGCCAGGGTACGCCCCTTGGGTGCCAGTTCCGTCACAGCCCCCAACTGATGCATCCGCTCCGCGCTGAGCGGTTCCGCCAGCATCGCCATCCGCGCCACGGTTGCCCGCGGCAGCGCCTGCGTCAGCGCATAGGTGGCGCCGCCATCCGGCACCAGGCCTGCCTTGACATAGGCCAGCGTGAACATCGCCCCCTCTTCCGCTACGATCATATCCGCCGCCATTGCAAGCGATAGCCCGGCCCCTGCCGCGCCGCCTTCGACAGCTGCAATCACGGGCTTGGGACAGTCCCGGACCGCACGGATCAAGGCGTTCAGCTTGCCGATCTGCACCTGCCGCTCCTCATAGGGCATCGCGCGGCGTTCCTTCAGCATGTTCAGATTGCCACCGGAACAGAAGAACCCGCCCGCGCCCGCCAGGATCACAGCCGCAATCGCAGTATCCTCTGCCGCCCGCGCCAGACCCTCCTGCAAGCCTTGGTAATACTCATACGACAGCGCATTGCGCATGCCTGTGTTGCAGTTCCAGATAATCAGGGTCCCGCCGCGGACCTCATGCCGGTAAAGCGCGCTCATGCCGTATCCTCAGCTGCTGCCCCGCGCACCCGCTTGAAAACGCCGGTTGAGGCCGCAATCAGCCGCCCTTCCCCGTCGCGCAGATCGCAAGAGACAAATTTGGTTGTGCTGCCGCCGCCGGTGATCCGGCCGGTCGCCCGCACGCACCCCTGGTGGGCCACTGCCAGATAATTGACGTTCAACGACAGGGTGACAAAAGGGGTGATCCCTTGCGGATCGCAGGTGAGGCTGGCGGTGATCCCGCTGGCCGTATCCAGCAACGTTGCCGCCACGCCGCCATGCAGGCTGCCCTGCCGGTTCAGATGCAAAGGCGAAATCTCCAGCACGCAATGCGCCTCAACCGCCTCCGGGTCGAGTTCAATGCCGTAGCCCATCGCCTCAAACAGCGGGATCAGGGGCCTGTCGGGACGGACCAGCGGCATGTCTTACCCCGCCTTCAGCGCAATGAAGCGCTCCAGATGGTAGTCCGTGTCGCCGAACAGATGGTCGATCATCGTCAGCCGGCGGGCGAAATGGGACAGCGCGTATTCATCGGTCATACCGATGCCGCCATGCATCTGGATGCATTCCTCGGCCACCAGCGCCCCGGCGCGGCCAATCAGGTTCTTGGCAGCGCTGGCATGGATTTCGCGCAAACCACGCGGCTGATCCAGATTGCCCGCCAGGTTAATCACGGCTGAGCGCGCCTGCTCCACCTCGATCAGCATGTCCGCCATCCGGTGCTGCAGCGCCTGAAACTTGCCAATCGGCATGCCGAACTGCTTGCGCTCCTTCAGATAGGCGATGGTCAGATCCTTGGCGGCCTCCATCGCCCCCAGCGCCTCGGCGCAGAGGGCTGTCAGGCCGCGGGCGACAGCGGCTTCCAGCGCGTCCAGCCCCTCTCCGGCGGCGCCCAAGCGCGCCGCATCCGTCAGGCGCACCCCGTCCAAGGCAACCGTTGCAGAGGAAATACCATCCATATTGCGGTGGCCGCTGACGGTCACACCGGGCGTGCTGACCGGCACCAGAAAAAGCGAAATGCCTGCCGCATCCGCAACCGCGCCAGCCTCCCGCGCCGAGACCACCAGCGTCTGCGCCTCAGCACCATAGAGCACATGGGTCTTGAGACCGTTCAGCACGATATCATCGCCGTCGGCAGACGCCGTGGTTTCCACATGGTTCAGGTCATAGCGCGCGCCTGCCTCGCCCTGCGCCAGCGCGGCCACATGGGTACCGGCGATAATCTCATCCGCCAGCCCGCACTGGCGTTCGTTGCCGAGGGCAGCAATCAGCCCGCCCGCCAGAACTGCCGGCAGTACCGGTTCGATCACGCCAGCGCGGCCCAGCTCTTCGAACACCACCATCAAGTCAAAGCCCTGGCCACCGAAACCGCCCTGATCTTCGCGGAACATGGCGCCAAGCACGCCCATTTCGGCCAGCTCGGCATAGATGCCTGCGTCATAGGCGCCCCCTGCCGCAATCAGTGCCCGACGATTTTCATGTGAATACTTGTCCGCCAGAAACCGCTGCAGCGTATCGCGGAGCATCATCCGTTCTTCGGTCAGATTGAAATCCATGTTACCTGCTCCCGTTACAGACCCAGAATGGCCTTGGTGATAATGGTGCGCTGCACCTCGTTCGAGCCGCCGAAGATCGACAGCTTACGCATGTTGAAATACGCAGGTGCCGCCGCTGCCGCATGGTCCGGCCCTAGCGCCGCCGCATTGCTGCCGCCCTCCAGGAAATCAGGCTGGAACGGCAGCGCATCCGGCCCCATTGCCCGGCGCAAGAGCGATGTCAGCTCCTGCCGGATCACCGTGCCCTTGACCTTCAGCATCGAGCTTTCGGCGCCGGGCGCCTGCCCCTTGGCCGCAGCCGAGACAACCCGCAGGTTGGTGGTCGCCATCGCCATCAGGTCGATCTCTGCCTGCGCCATGCGGGCCGCGAAATGCGGGTTTTCCGCCAGGGGCCGCCCGCCGGACGCCACTCGCCCGGCCACATGTTTCAGCGTGGTCAGCAGGGCGTTTGAAAAACCGACCCCGGCGATATTGGTGCGCTCATGGGTCAGCAGATACTTGGCATAGGTCCAGCCCTTGTTCTCCTCGCCCACCAGGTTCTCCGCAGGCACCCGGACGTTGTCAAAGAACACCTCGTTCACTTCTGGTTCGCCATCAATCAGCACGATGGGGCGGACCGTGACTCCGGGGGTGTCCATGTCGATCAGCAGAAAGGAGATGCCTTCCTGTTTCTTGGCATCCGGATCGGTCCGCACCAGGCAGAAAATCCAGTTCGCGTGCTGGCCCAGCGTGGTCCAGGTTTTCTGACCGTTGACCACATAGTGGCCGCCGTCACGCATTGCCCGGGTCTTGACTGCCGCCAGATCGGAACCCGCGCCCGGCTCGGAATAGCCCTGGCACCACCAATCCTGGCCGTTCAGGATGCGCGGCAGAAAGCGCTGCCGCTGTTCTTCGGACCCGAAGGCCAGCAGCACCGGTGCCAGCATAGACAAGCCAAAGGGCAGGCTGCGCGGGGCATGGGCCAGACAGGCTTCTTCTTCAAAGATATGGCGTTGCACCGCGTTCCATTCACTGCCGCCATAGGTCCGCGGCCAGTTCGGCGCCAGCCAGCCGCGCGTATTCAGCAGGCTGTGCCATTGCTCAACGTCCGCCTTGGCCAGCCGCTTGCCCAGCCGCACCTTCTCGCGCAGCTCATGCGGCAGGGTTTCCTTCAGCCATTGGCGGACCTCTGTCCGGAACGCCTGTTCTTCCTTGGTGTAATTCAGATCCATCGCGTGGTGCCCCTCAGAAGATTTCAAACAGGCCGGCCGCACCCATGCCGCCGCCGATGCACATGGTGACAACGCCCAGCCTGGCGCCGCGCCGCCGCCCTTCCAGCAGCAGATGCCCGGTCATCCGCGCACCGGTCATGCCAAACGGGTGGCCGATCGAGATCGAACCGCCGTTGACGTTGCAAATCTCCGGGTCGATCCCCAGCCGGTCGCGGCAGTAAAGCGCCTGCGAGGCGAAGGCCTCGTTCAGCTCCCACAGATCAATGTCGCTGACCGTCAGCCCGTGCCGCTGCAGCAGGCGCGGCACCGCATAAACCGGACCGATGCCCATTTCATCCGGCTCACAACCTGCCACGGCAAAACCCTTGAATGCACCCAGCGGCTCGACACCTTCGCGTTCGGCAACGGCACTGTCCATCAGCACCAGCGCTGCCGCCCCGTCGCTCAGCTGCGAGGCGTTGCCCGCGGTGACGAAATGCCCCTCGCCCTGCACCGGGGCCAGCCCGGCCAGCCCCTCCAGCGTGGTGTTCGGCCGGTTGCAATCGTCCATGGCAAAACTCACCTCCTTGCGGGAGATCTCGCCGCTTTCCTTGTCCTTGAAGGCCTGGGTCACGGTGATGGGCACGATTTCCTCATCCAGACGGCCCGCGGCCTGGGCCGCTGCCGTGCGCTGCTGGCTGGACAGCGCCAATTCGTCCTGCGCCTCACGGCTGATGCCATAGCGTTCGGCGACGATGTCAGCGGTCTGGATCATCGGCAGATACAGCTCCGGCTTGTTCTCCAGAACCCAGCTTTCCTGCGCCTGCGGCGGGCGGGCGGGCGGCATCTGGCTGATGCTTTCCACCCCTGCCCCAATGGCGGCCTCTGCGCCCTCCATCACAATCGAATGCGCGGCCATCGCCACCGCCTGCAATCCGGACGAGCAAAACCGGTTCACGGTGGCTGCGGAAACAGACACCGGCAGCCCGGCGCGGATCACCGACTGGCGGGCAATGTTGGATCCAGTCCAGCCTTCGGGGTAGCCGCAGCCGACCAGCGCGTCCTCGATCAGGTCCGGCGCAATGCCGGCACGCCGCACCGCGTGGCTGATGGCATGGCCCGCCATGGTGGCGCCGTGGGTTTCATTGAAGGCGCCGCGGTAGGATTTGGCCAGACCAGTGCGCGCAGTGGAGACGATGACCGCCTGTTTCATAAAATACTCCTTCAGGTGTTGAGACTGCCAAAGCTCCGGCCTTCGGCGGCCAGTCGTTCCAGCAGCGGCGCAGGCTGCCAGAGGATCGGATCTTCCTCATGGAAGCGGCAGATGTCCTGCAGGATCCTGTCCAGCCCGATGGTATCGGCATAATGCATCGGCCCGCCGCGCCAGCGCGGAAACCCGTATCCGTTCAGCAGGGTTACATCCACATCCAGCGGCCGCAGGGCGATGCCGTCCCCGACCACGCGCGCGGCCTCGTTCACCATCGCTGCCATGTAGCGGCTGATGATCTCATCCTCGCTTATCGCCCGCGGCGTGATGCCCTTGGCGGTGCGCTCTGCTGCAATGATGTCTTCCACCTCAGGGTCAGGCTTCGGCCCGCCGGCGCCCTCTTCATAGATGTAAAAGCCGCGCCCGGTCTTGCGCCCGAACCGGCCCAATTCGCACAGGCGGTCGGCAAACTCGGGGTAGGTTTCCCTTGGATCGCGCTCAGCCGCCAGGCGCTTGCGGTTGGCCCAGCCAATATCCAGCCCGGCCAGATCGCCAACCGCAAACGGCCCCATCGCCAGCCCAAAGCCGGTCAGCGCTTTGTCCACGGCATAGGGGCTCGCCCCTGCGAGCACCATGCCGTAGACCGCCTTGCCGTAATGCGACAGGATCCGGTTGCCGATGAACCCGTCGCAGACGCCCGCGCGCACCGCTACTTTCTTCAACCGCTTGGCCAGCGCAAAGCCCGACGCCACCGCATCAGGGGCGGTATCTTTGCCCACCACAACTTCCAGCAGCCGCATCACATGCGCGGGCGAGAAGAAATGCAGCCCGATCACATCCTGCGGGCGGCTGGTCATTGCCGCAATCCGGTTCAGATCCAGATACGAGGTGTTCGAGGCCAGAATGGCGCCCGGCTTGCAGACCTCATCCAGCCGGGTGAACACGTCCTTCTTGACGTCCATGCTTTCAAAGACGGCTTCGATCACCAGATCTGCCTGTGCGAAATCCTCGTACCGGGTGGTGGTGCGGAACGCTTGCGCCAGAATAGCATCTCGCTGCGGCGCTGCCAGCTTGCCGCGTTTCACAGCACTCTCCAGCATCCTGCCAACGCTGTCTGCCGCCCTGTCTGCCGCAACTTCGTCGCGCTCGGCCAGGGTCACATCCAATCCGCTCAGTAAAGCGCTGACAGCAATCCCCGCCCCCATAGTGCCGCCGCCAACAACGCCCATCCGATTGATAGCGCGTGGGTCAACACCTTCGATTTCCGGCAGTTTCCCAACCTGGCGCTCAGCAAAGAAAGCGTGGATCAGGGCGGTGCTCTGGTCCGAGGCCATCAGCTCCTGAAACAATGCGCGCTCTTTCTTCAGCCCGTCCTCGAACGGCAGCGACATCGCCGCCTCCACTGCATCGAGGCAGGCGATTGGGGCAATCGCCCCGCGTGCGGCCCTGGCAACTTTGGCCCGGACGCCCTCCAGTTCCGCCGGCTCCAGTATATTGCACAGCAGGCTCCCGGCCGGGCGCGGCTCCTTGCCTGCCGCGATCAGCTCCCGGGCAAATGCGATACCTTCGGCGCGGGCATCGGTGCCGTCCGCCACCCGGTCAATCAGCCCCATGGACAACGCCGCATCGGCACTAACCGGCTTGCCGCCGGTGATCATACGGGCCGCATCTGCCGCCGGGATCAGCCGCGGCAGGCGCTGGGTGCCGCCTGCGCCCGGCAGCAGCCCCAGCGACACTTCCGGCAGGCCGAGACGGGTGCCCTTTACCGCGATCCGGTAATGCGCGCCCAGGGCCGCCTCCAGCCCGCCGCCAAGCACATTCCCGTGCATCGCCGCAATGACCGGCACCTGCGCCGCCTCGATTTCAGTGATCAGATCCGGCAGGAACGGCGCCAGCGGCGGCTTGCCGAATTCGCGGATATCCGCGCCGGCAAAGAAACTGCGCCCCGTGCAGCAGATGACAACAGCCTTGGTTTCCGCGCGGCTCAGCGCGGCCCGAAAACTCCCCTGCAGACCGACGCGCACCGCATGCGAAAGCGCGTTCACCGGCGGGTTGTCCACCCGCACAACAGCAACGCTGCCATCCATTGTCAGATTAACCTGATTTGCCATCCTGTTCCTCCGCCCGTTGTTCGCGCATCTCTTGGCTTGGGTTTCTGAGTAACAATTTTGATTTCTAGTTTCAATATGTAAAATTACATTCTTCTTTGCGGAATTCAATTCCACCGAGACGGCTGCTCATCCGTGAGGTCACACAGGACGCGGCGGAGAAGGCAAGCCCGCACGCGTCAACTGCCAACCGTGTTGCATGTCGACCAGTCAGGTTCCGGACCAGAGCCCATGGTGAAGGCCCGCTTCTGCAGTCGGTCAAGTACACACACGCATGTGCGGCGAACTTCCGGAGACCGCCCACCCTCCGGGAGTGAGAAGGATCAAACGGCGGTTCCGATCACGTCCGGTATGGCCTGACTGCGGTTATAAACTTGAGCGAGGCAGACGATCGCTTTGTCCCGCACAGCAAACCTTGGCTTGTCACCCAACGAAAGGCAGCAATCGGTCCTATTTCGGTCCGCTGTCTATCCCTCCGAGCGAGATCCCGGACAGCCTCGCCTCATCTTCCGGCTCCCATTCCTGACGCAGACCGCGCACATAATCCGCGTCACTCTTCAGCTTTTGTCGTTCTATGGCGAGGACGCGTTTCACGGTCCGGGCCACCAGTTGGGCAATGCGCGTGACCATCCGCATCGCTGGACGGATTTCTGTTAGCGTTTCATCCCGCGCACCCTTGGTATCCGGAGCGGCCGGGCCCCATGACAGGCCAGCCTGCTGATCCGCAGACGCCTCCCGCCAGCAAATCGCCCCATCAGCAACCAGATCCAACCCGGACTCGATGGCATCCGTGATGACTTCTGCCTCCGTTGCCTTCAACCGGACCTTTTCTTCTGCCTCCTGCAGCCTCTTCTCCTCAGTCAGCCGGGCAGCCCGGGCCTCAGCAGCCGCTTTTTCTTCCTGGCCGCGGTGCTGAACCATCTGCCGCAGCTGAGCGGCCAGATCAGTTCTTTCCGCCTTCGCGGCGTTCAGCACCTGCTCGGCCTGCTGCGTTGCCTGGAGAATCCGCGCGCGTTTTCCTTCCTCCAGCTTCCGCGCCGCCATCTTGGCCCGGTACTTTTCCGCAGCTTCTTCTGCCCTTGCCTCATACCCCTTAACCCTCGGCTCCAATGCCCCGACCTCAGCCACAATTTTCTCTTTCAGAGCATTCGCAGCGTCAGCCGCTTTTTCAAACTGCACAGCCTCTGCCTCCGCCGTATCGCGGCGGCGGATCATCTTTGCAGTTTCCCGCGCGGTCCGCTGTTTGCGGGCCCGCGCTTCTTTTATGGCGCGCTTGCGCGATTTCTTGACCGTGGCCTTGGCCAGGTCCCGGCCGTTTTCAACGGCCGCCTTTGCCTCATCCTGGGCGTCGTCCAGGATGCGTTTCTTCTCCGCCTGCGCCTTTTGGCGCTCCTCGGCACGCCATTTTGATGGCGGCACATGCTGCCGCTTCTCGGGCAGAGGTTTTCCCTCTGCCCGCGCCTGGCGCCGGGCTTTGGCACGGCGCTCCCCCCTGGCAAGCCCGATTGTCTCAAAAGCTTCTCCGGCAAGATCCTGGGCATGCTCAGAGCTTTTGATGAGCGGGTTGTCAGATGCCTGCAGCAGGATCTGATGCCCGCGGTTGGCGGATGGTTTCTCGGTCCAAACGGCCACGACAAAGTGGATATGGTAAGCCTCTTCATCGACGTGGGCACTGGCATAGCGCAGCTGACCATTTGGAAAGTTTTCACGGAGGAACGACATGGCCGTTTTGCGGAAAGCAGAGACACGTTCCGGATCCCATTCAGAGAGCCCTGCCCCGCCGAACCAGTCTTTGTTGACAGTGAATATGCCTTCACGAAGCGGGCCTCTGCTGCAGGATCGCCAGGGGTCTGCAGACCCTTCCGCCTCCAGCTTCCTGGCGTCCTTCATGCGTGATTTGGCTCTGAGGGCACGCAAATGCTCCTCGTGATTGTGACGGCGCATCTCAGCAATTTCGCCGCGTATCTGCTGCTGCCAGCCCGGCCCGCCGGCCAGCACCTGGTTCAGCCGGGACAACTCCTGGTCGACATGATCCAGGTCGCCGCCGCCGCGCTCGTCATGCATCTTGAATTTGCCGAGGCCCTGCGGGCCCT
>NZ_JAKFZM010000038.1:0-39371 GCF_021654205.1 Leisingera sp. MMG026
AAGCCATCAGTTACGACAAACGCCGAAATAAGCGGCGCAACCGCCCCTCTCGTGACATTGCTGCGCAATGCACTGCCGGGCAGTGATTGAGATTATGTTCGGCAGGCTGAAGGACTGGCGGCGTGTTGCGACACGATACGACAGATGCCCAAAAGTCTTCCTGTCAGCAATCGCGCTTGCAGCACTCGTTATCTACTGGCTTTGAAACTCAATGAGTCCAGAGCCTAGGCAGTTCGAAGATTCTGCCAGGAGCCATGGCATTTGGGGGGCAGAGACAAAGCTTGAAGAGTTACACAGAGGAAACCGGCGATGATTGATTTAAAGGACGTTGTCTATTGCCGGCTTGGGACGCAGGATCTAGCCTCAGCAGAGTAGTACGCTGTCAATATCCCGGGGCTGGAAGTGTCTGAGCGCCGGATCAATGCGGTCTATTTCAAATCTGATCAGCGTGCGCATACACTTTGCTGCATTGATGGAGGCCTTGCGGATCAAGCCGCCGCCTTTGGCTTGGGCCGCGCTGGGGATTTCCAGAAAACGGCCGCCGCTTTGGAAGCCATCGGGCAGGAGGTATCTTACGGCACAGGCGAGGAATGCGGGCAGCGCCTGGTGCAGGAATTCATACGGTTCCGCAATCCCACAGGAAATACGAATTGAATTCGTCGTGCGCCCGGAGACCAGTGGTGTGCGGTATCACGGCACCCGGGATCACGGGCTTTTCACATGTTGGCCTTTACATCACGAATGCCACACGGGACGAGGCATTCTGGACGCAAGTATGCAATGCGCGGGTAAGTGACCGTATCGGCGATGCGCCGCTGATGCGGCTGGGAACCATCCATCACTCCCTGGCTCTGTTCCCGTACCACACCCGCGACAGGTGAAGCGTTTTGCAGCGTGCGTCCGGCGGGCCGGCAGCAGGTTGACACGGCCGTCGCGGCGGTTCTTAATCCGCAATCTCTTTCATAACGCCCAAAAACTTGGAGACTTCGCCAACACTGTTGTAGTGGCACAGGGAAACCCTGACGCAGCTGTCCAAGCCCAAAGGCGTCAGGATATTGCCCGAGTAGTGATCCGCCTTGCGCAGATGGGTGCGGATGCCCTGTTCGTTCAACCGCTTCACCACATCCACCGACGGCACGCCGTCCACGGTCAACGACACCAGCCCCTCGCGCGCGGGGTTGTCCGCGCCGCCCAGGATGGTGACGCCCTCCATTTCCGCGAGACCGGGCAGATTGCCGGTGCCATGGATCATTGCGTCGGTCAGGGCTTTTTCATGCGCGTGGATCGCCTCGCCCGCCGCCAGGAATTTCGCGCGCCGGTCCGTGGCGTCGCTCACCTCGCCGCCAAGCCATTCGAGGTATTCGGCCACATCCGACAGGGTGGCATAGCTGCCGGTGTCGCGGGTGCCCATTTCCCAGTTGTCCTCCGGCCCGTCGATCAGCGCGTTATGCGGCAGCCTGGTCAGCCGGTCCGAGATCCAGGCAAGGCCATAGCCGTGGCGCGAGAACATCTTGTAGGGTGAGATCACATAGCCATCGACGCCGTATGCCGTCAGATCAATCCGCCCGTGGGCGGCGTGCTGGATGCCGTCGACAATGATCAGGCAGTCCGGCGCCACTTCACGGATGGCCGCGGCGCAGGCGGTCACGTCAACACCCATGCCGGTGACCGGCGAGGTGTGGACGATGGTGGCGACAACCGTGTCAGGCGTGACCGCCTTGGCGTAGGATTCGGCTGCAATTGTACCGATGGCGTCGTCATGCGGGATCAGCACATGGTTCTGCCGTGCCACCCCGGCCCAGCGGGCACAGGCAGAGCGGGTGGCGGGATGCTCCAGCGTTGAGCCCAGAACAGTGCCGCCCTCAGGCGAGCCAAGGCAGGCGTTCATGATCAGGCGGAACAACAGCTCGGTGCCGCTTTCACCGGCAAAGAACTGGCCGCCGAGCGCGTTCATGAAGACGCGCATGTCGTCCTTGGCCTTGGCGATCACCCGCACCAGTTCATGGCTGCCGGGATTGTCGCGGCCCTGGTTGTCGGGGATGGCGGCATATCGGGCAGAGGTTTCCACCACCGAGTTCAGCGTCAGCGCGCCGCCGGCGTTTTCAAAGAAGATGCGGCTGCCCTGTTCAGGGCAGTCGTCGATCTGGGCAAAGCGGGCGCGGATTTGGGCAAGAATGGCGTCGGTGATCTGGGGCATGGCAAGTCCAACCGGGAAAAGAGTTCAATTTGCCGCAACAGTAGGGCGGTTGCCGGGTTGGAGCATGCAAAAAATTCCGGGGCTGAGGGCTGGAAATCTCTGTGCAATTTCGTCAGGCACCACACCGGGCAGTACCCGTTCGCCCGCAGGAGCGGCGAACCGGTCACGGTCTTAGGTGATAAAGCCCGGAAACGGCACGCGCAGCGCAGCCCGGTGTACCATTTCCGTCAAGGTAATAATGTCGAACACCGGCCGGTTCAGCTCTGCCTGCAGCGCATGGGCGTAGGGCGGCAGATCGGTGCATTCCAGCACGATCGGGCCGATCTCCGGATTGCGGGCGATCATGCCTTTGGCTGCGGCCAGCAATTCTGCCTCGACCTTGGCCAGATCCATCGCGGTGCGCTCATTGCGCAGGATCACGGTTGAGAACTCCTCCGCATCGTCCAGCCCCTGCACCGCAATCGGCGTGTGTTCGGCGCCGACGCCTTGCAGATGCGCGTCTGTCAGGCTGCCGGCCGATGCGGTGATCACTCCTACCGTGCGCCCGGTCATCAGATGCGCCAGCGGCACCTGGATCAGCGAGGAGACAAGCACCGGCACATTCACTGCCGCGGCAATCTCGCGCTGGAAGATCGCCAGAAACCCGCAGGAGCCGGTGATCGCCCGCACGCCCTTGGCCTCCAGCCGCCGGGCAGCCTCGATCAGCCGGTCCTTCATTTCGCCGGTGGGGCTGGCCAGCAGTTTCGGCACGGTGATGCCGTCCAGCATTTCATAAAGCGTGGTGAACTGCAGGCTGGAGGGGTTCTTGATATGGCCGGGAGGTTTGGGGAAATAGCTTTCCAGTGCCAGCACGCCGATGGAGACGCCGCAGATGTTCTGGCCGCCGGGGTGGATGGTCATGTCGTGATCCTTTCATACCGCCGCGCGCGGAACGGCGCGAGGTCTTCGTTCACCGGTGTGCCGCTCACGATATCCGCCACCAGCCGTCCGGTTTTCGGGGCCATCATCAGCCCGTAATGACTGTGGCCGAAGGCGGCGATCAGATCCGGAAAGCCCTCAACCTCGCCGATGCAGGGCAGGCTGTCGGGCAGGCTGGGGCGCTGGCCGGACCAGGTGTCCATATCATCGGCCTGCAAATCGGGCAGCAGCGCACGGGCCAGCTCCGCCAGCCCGTCGAGCCGTTTCTGATTGAGCGGCTGGTCCAGGCCTGCAAATTCGGCCGTGCCGGCCACCCGCAACCCTTCCTGCATCGAGGAGGCCACAAATTTCATGTCCATATCCATGATCGAGTTGTTCAGCGCGACGCCGGGGTTTTTGAAGGACACATGATAGCCGCGCTCGGATTCCATCGGGATCTTGATGCCCAAGGGCCTCAGCAGCTCCCCGGACCAGACGCCCATCGCCAGCACCAGCTTGGGCGTCCAGTCCTGGCCCGCCTCGGTGGTATAGGTCCAGCCGCCGGTTTGCGCAGGCAGGATGCCCCGCACGGTTTGCTGCAGGATTTCACCGCCCATTGATTGGAGCTTTTCTGCCAGAACGGTGCCGATACGCCCGGGAGAGGTCGCCCGTGCCTGGCCCTTGATCAGGATTGCGGCCTGGAATTCCGGCGTCAGGGCAGGTTCCAGATCGCGCAGCTCAGCTGCGCCAATCCGTTCCATATCTGCGCCGCGCTCGGCCCGCATCCGGTAGTCGACCGAACCCAGATCGGCAGCGTCCGCGCTGCGGAACGCATGAACGTAATAGCTGTCCTGCACCAGATCCTCGTGGCCGGTGCCCGCCAGGTGCAGCCGGTACATCTCGACGCAATTGCGGTTCAGCGTGTCCATCGCGTCAGAGATCTGCTGGACCCGCCCCGCGCGCCCTTCCGACAGGAACCGCAGCCCCCAGGGCGCAACCCTGGGCAGGTAGGCCGGCCTGACCGTTACCGGCCCCAGCGGATCAATCAGCCAGCCGGGTACTTTCTTCCACAACCCCGGCATCGATTGCGGCACCACCGACCAGGGCGAGATAATGCCGGCATTGCCAAAGGAGGTCGCCTGACCCGGCGCATCCCGGTCGATCAGTCGGACCTGCAGGCCCCGCTCTGCCAGCGACAGGGCCGAGCAGATGCCGACGATCCCGGCGCCCAGAACCGTCACATCGGGGGAGGCGGGGGTGCTCATCGGGCGGCCTCAGCCTGCAGTTTGCGCTGCTGGCCCAGCTGCTGCAGCAGCACCGGCGCCATCACCGCAAGGGCGGCAAGGTCGGAGCCGCCCGAAGGCGCCACCAGCAGCAGCCCGCCAATCGCCATCAGCAACCGCCAAAGCCCCGTGAGCGGTGCCAGGAAATAGGCCGATACAGCCGTGGCGATAGCAAAGACACCTGCTGCGCAGGTCACGGTCACCTGGGTGAAGCTGAGCAGGGTGAAATGCTCGGGCAGCACAATCAGCATGGTGGGCGCATAGACAAACACCATCGGCACCATCAGCTTGCCCAGACCCAGGGTGAAGGCATTCAATCCGGTGCGGAACGGGTTGGATCCTGCAATCCCCGCCGCCGCATAGGCCGAGGCACAGACCGGCGGGGTGATCTCGGATATCACACCGTAGTAGAGCACGAACATATGGGTGGCGAGCGGGGGCACGCCCAGCTGGCTAAGGGCCGGCGTCGCGACGGCGACCAGCATGATATAAAGCGCAGTGGTCGGCAGCCCGGCCCCCATCAGGATGCAGGCCATGGCGATCAGCACCAGCGACAGGAACTGCTGGATCGACGGCTGGCTGAACGCCTCGATCGTGGTCCAGTCCAGCAGCGGCGCAATCGCCGTGGCCATATCCGCCGCGCCGCCGGTGACCATAAAGCCAAGCCGGAAGCCAACGCCGGTGGTGTTGATCACACCAACCACGATGCCCACCGCAGCCGAGGCCGCACCCACCGCCAGCGCATACTGCACACCGACATGGAAGCTGTCGAACAGATCGCGGAAGCTTTGCCGTTCATTGCGGTGCAGGCAGCCCACCAGCGTCAGCGCGGCCAGCATCCCGGCCATCACCGGCGAATACCCCTCACCGGAATAGGGCGAAGCCTTCCAGAAAATAAACCCAAGCAAGGCCAAGGGCACCAGCAGGGTTGCGGGCTTGTCAAAGGCGCAAAAACCCACCACCACACAAAGGCTAAGGCCGATAAAGGCCGCCATATTCGGCGAATAGCCCGAGAACAGCACCAGAAGCAGCGCAATCAGCGGCACGATGGTGTACCAGCCGTCCTTCCACACTGCCAGGAACTTGGGCAGCTGCTCTTTCGGGTAGGCGGTCAGCCCCAGTTTCTTGGCGGTGAAATGCACAATCGAGATCACCCCGATATAGTGCATCAAGGCCGGCACAATCGCCGCAATCACGATGGTAGTGTAAGGCACCTCCAGATACTCGGCCATCAGGAAGGACGCCGCCCCCATGATCGGCGGGGTGATCTGCCCGCCTGCCGAGGCCGCGGCCTCAACCCCGCCTGCGAAATGGCCGGGATAGCCCATCTTCTTCATATTGGGGATGGTGAGCGATCCGGTGGAAACCGTGTTGGCAATCGAAGACCCGGAGATGGTGCCGAAAAAGGCCGAGGAGACCACGGATACTTTGGCCGGGCCGCCGGTGTAACGCCCGGCCATGATCATCGCATTATCGACAAAGAACTGCCCCAGCCCCATCCGCTGCGCCACCACACCAAACAGCACAAAGTGGAACACAACGGTGGAGACCACCCACAGCGTCACGCCGAATATGCCTTCGGACGGGAAATACATGTTGTTGACGAACTGTTGCCAGTTGACGCCCGGATGCTTCAGGATCTGCGCGGGCATATAGGGGCCGAACAGCGCATAGATCATGAAAACCAGAATGATCAGCGGCAGCACAAAGCCGATGGTGCGCCGCGCGATCTCCAGCACCGTCAGGATCAGCACCGAGCCAAAGAACACGTCCAGGCTGGACGGGTTGCCCTGCCGCAGCGCCTGTTCGGCAATGTCGAACCCGAACATATCGAACCCGCGCCAGCTGACCCAGAGGAACAGCGCCGCCGCCATGCTGAGACCGGTCAGCGCCCAGTCATAAAGCGGCACATTGCCGGGGCGCAGCGCGCTGGCACCTCGCCATTCCAGGCTGCGCGCCGATTTGATCAGCGGGAAGCCGACAAAGATGAACAGGAACAGGCCTGCCAGGTGAATGCCCATATGCACATGGTCCACCGGGGTGCCGAACCCGGCCGTCCACAGATGATACAGGGCAAAGGCGATGCTGGCCCAATAGATGAACCCCGTCAGCCTGGGTCCGTTGTCGCGCGTGTTCAGAGCGGAGTCATACTGTTTCTCCAGCTCCTCCAGCGCCTTATTGTCAAGGTGAGTGTCCAGGGACATCGGGGGTTCCAGTCTAGCAGGGTAAACGGCGCGTGCGTCATGCATCCGCGCTATGCGGGCTGCAGGCGGGCAGGGGCACCGGGAAACAAAAGGCGGCAGCAAGGCGGACCCTGCTGCCGCAGTTCAGGGGGAAGAGTTACTTCAGCAGGCCGATTTCGCGGTAGAACCGCTCAGCACCCGGATGCAGCGGAACGCCGATGCCCTCAACGCCTTCCAGCGCGGTTTCCAGGGTGATCGCCTTGCCCTTGGGGTGGCCGTTGTCCAGCAGTTTGCGGGCGGTATCGGACCACATCGCCTTGGTGATGCCATAGATCAGCTCTTCGTCCATATTGGCATTGGTGACCAGCATGCCGGAAACCGCCACGGTGTTCACGTCATAGTCCACACCCGGATAGGTGCCCGCCGGAATGGTCGAGGGGATGTAGTAGGGCACGGTGGTATTGGCCTGTTTGATCTCTTCCGCGGACCAGTTGTGCAGCTCCATCCCCTTGGTGTTATCCAGCTGGATCATCGCTGCGACGGGCGTGCCGGCAGCATAGAAATAGGCGTCCAGCTGGCCGTCGGCGATGCGCTCGGCGGATTGGGCGTTGTTCAGCTCGGCCTCATCCATGTTGTCGCGGTTCACACCGTGGTCGTCCAGAATCAGCTCAACCGCGATCTGGGTGCCAGAGCCGGCCTGGGCGATGCCCACGCGTTTGCCCTTGAGGTCGGCAAGCCCGTCCAGCTTGTGGCCCTCGGGCAGCACCAGATGCAGGTCTTCGGGGAACAGATTGGCGATCACCCGCAAGTCGGGCTTGGCATTGCCTTCGAACTTGCCGGTGCCGTGATAGGCAAAATGCAGGGTCGCGGCGCCGGACAGGCCTGCTTCCATCTGGCCGTTCTGGATGGCATTCACATTATGCGCCGAGGCATTGGTCGACTGTGCCATCGCCACAAGTCCGGGCACGCCGCAATTGCCGCCTTCGTCACAGGCGCGCGAGCCGGGCGGGTTGGAAATCGCATTGGCGATGATGCCGCCGATCGGGAAGTAAGTGCCGCCCGCGCCGCCGGTGCCGATGCGGAAAAAGGTCATATCCTGTGCGGCTGCAGCACCGGTCAGCATGGTACAGGCCAATGCAGCCCCGGTCAGTTTCTTGAAAATTCCCATAATCTCTTCCCTTGATTATTGGCCGCAGCTTTGCCGCTGCAGCTTTCTCCTCCGATCTTTGCATCATGGAAAAGGAAATGCATAAGTACAAATTTAAAATTATACGGTATGTATAGATTGAATTTATGGTGGCTTAACATGAACTCTCATCAGCTTGCGGTTTTCCACGAGGTCATGAAAACAGGCTCTGTCAGCCAGGCGGCGCGCAACCTGCACCGCACCCAGCCCGCGATCAGCGCTGCCATCAAGGCGCTGGAGGAGGAGCTGGGCCTGACCCTGTTTTTGCGCGAGGGCCGCCGTTTGGTGCCGGTGCCCGAGGCGCAGTATCTGATGGAGGAAGCGACCGAGATCCTGTCGCGGCTGGAAACCGCGCAGCAGAACCTGGCCAATATGCGCGACCGGGTGCAGGGCTCTATCCGGATCGTGGCGATGCCGGGGCCGTCAACCTATCTGCTGCCGGAATTCATCAGCCGCTTTGTGGATGGCAAACCCGAGGTGCGGGTGACGCTGGCTACGCGCTCCTCGCCGCAGGTGCGCAGCCTGGTGGCGGCCGGCAGTTTCGACATCGGCTTTTGCGACATGAGCCGGTTCCGCGGCGACCGCAAGCTGTACACGGCAGAAGAACTGCCCAGCAATTGCCTGTGCGCGGTGCCGGCCGGCCATCCGCTGGCACACCGCGGCGTGATCACCGCCGCGGATCTGAACGGGGTGCCAATGGGCGCGCTGCAGCCGGATCACAACACCTATCAGGCCACCTCGCAGGCGTTTCAGCAGGCGGAGGCCGAATTCAACCTGCGCTATGACGCGCAGTATTTCCTGCCGCTGTTCCACTTCATCGCCGCCGGTCAGGCCTGCGCCATTGTCGATGTCCTCAGTGCTGAAAGCTACCGCCGCAGCAACCCGGATGAGGACCGGATCCGGTTTCTGCCGTTTGAGCCGCAGATCCCTTTTGGCTATTCGATTCTGACCCCCAGCGCGCGGCCGTTGTCGCAATTGGCGGCCAGTTTTGCCACAGCCTGGCGGGAGTACATCCAAAATATACTTGCGTAAGCCGCTGTGCAGGAAAGATAAATCCGTTCTCACAGGACGCCCGAACTTCAGTCTTCACATCTATCTACAGAATTGTATACAGTTAAGAACACGAATCTTGGGCGTGCGCTCCAGGACAGATCTCACGACGGCTTAAGGGGGCCCCATGAAAGACTCGATGACCAACGCGCTGACCGGGGCCGAGGCGATGGTGCGCTCTTTGGAGGCGCATGGCGTCACCCATATCTTTGGCCTGTGCGGCGACACCACGCTGCCATTCTATGACGCGATGAACCGGCTGGAGCATGGCATCACCCATGTCCTGACCCGGGATGAGCGCAGTGCCGCCTATATGGCCGACGGGTTTTCCCGCGTGACCGGACGGGTGGGTGTTTGCGAAGGCCCCTCAGGCGGTGGCGCCACCTACATCCTGCCGGGGCTTATTGAGGCCAATGAGAGCTCTTATGCGGTGCTGGCGATCACCACCGACATCTCGGTCGGCTCTTACGGGAAATACCCGCTGACCGAGGTCAATCAGGAGGTCCTGATGGCGCCGCTGACCAAGTTCAACACGGTAATCAAGCGCGCCGAACACATCCCGCGCATGGTGCGCCAGGCGTTCCGGGCGATGACCACCGGGCGTTCCGGCTCGGCGCATCTGGGGCTGCCCTATGACATCCAGTATGACGATGTTCCGGCGGAAGACATTTGGGGTGATCCCAAGCACCAAAGCTACCCGTCCTACCGCGCAGCCCCCGAGCCGGGTGCGGCAGAGGCCGCGGTTGAGGCCATCCTCACCGCCAAATCACCGCTGATCGTCTGCGGCGGCGGTGTGGTGATCTCCGGCGCGATGGAGGAGCTGGGCAGGCTTGCTTCCCGCCTTGACATCGCCGTGGGCACCTCGATCTCCGGCAAGGGTTCGCTGGCTGATACGCATCCGCAATCGCTGGGCGTGGTCGGCTCCAACGGCGGCACAGATGAGACCTGGGAGATGATGGAGGGGGCGGATCTGGTCATCTTCATGGGCTGCCGGGCAGGCTCCACCACCACCTCGCGCTGGGAGGCGCCCAAGCCTGGCCGGCGCATCGTGCATTTTGACAACGACCCGATGACCATCGGCGCCAACTACCCGACCGAGGTCGGCGTGGTGGCCGATCTGAAACTGGCGCTGCAGGCGGTCAATGCCTATCTGGACGGACGCAAGGGCGAAGTGCCAACGTTCAGCGGGGCCGCGAAAACCGCCGATATCAAACAGCGCAAATTCGCCAAGTTCGAGGCGCTGGCTAACAGCGCAACCGCTCAGGTCCTGCCGGAGCAGATCATCCACGCGCTGAACCGGAACCTGCCCGATGACGCCATCGTGGTCTCCGACCCCGGCACCAGCTGCCCCTATTACAACGCCTATTCACAGCAGCAGCATCCGGGGCGGCAGTATATCACCAACCGGGCGCATGGCGCCTTGGGCTATGCCTTGTCGGCGTCGCTGGGTGCCTGGTTCGGGCGTCCCGGCTGCAAGGTGGTGGGCATGATGGGCGACGGCTCCTTCAACTTCACCTGCGGCGAGCTGGAAACCGTGGTGCGCTGCAATGCACCGATCACCTATGTGGTGTTCTCCAACGCCAACTTCGGCTGGATCAAGGCCAGCCAGCGCGACGACTGCGATAAGCGGTATTACAATGTCGACTTCAACCGCACCAACCACGCCGCCGTGGCCGAAGCGTTCGGCGTCAAGACCTGGCGGGTGGAACACCCTGAGGATCTGGACCCGGCCATCAAAGAAGCCTTTGCCCATGACGGCCCGACCCTGATTGACGTGGTCTGCCAGGCGCTGGAAGAGGCCGCCGCGCCGGTCCGCCGCTGGATGGGGTAATCCGTTCTTAAACCGGGAAATCGGAAGGCCGGGAAACATGCGTTCCCGGCCTTGTTTCTTTCACACGCTGCCCGCTATGAATTCGTGATACCCGAATTCACGAAAGGCGCCATCCCATGGACACACCCACCGCCCCCAAAGCCGGCGCCATGCTGCACCTGCGCGGCAACATGCTGTCCGAAGGCGAGCCGGTGGCGCTGCCGCTCACGCAAAGCTCAATGTACCACCTGCCCGGCGACTGGACCGGCGGCCCCAGCTATGGCCGGGCGGACAATGCCACCTGGGAGCAGCTGGAGCATATGCTGGCCTATCTGGAGGACGCGCCGGCGCTGGCTTTTCCATCCGGCATGGCGGCAATCTCAGCGGCGCTGTTTGCCACCGTAAAAGCAGGATCAAAACTGCTGATCCCCTCTGACGGCTATTACGTGACGCGCCGCCTCAGCGAGCGGTTTTTGCAAAATCTGGGCGTGCAGGTCGAACAGCGCCCCACCACCGGATTTGCCGAGGGCGGATTTGAGGGCTTTGACGTTGTTTTTGCAGAGACGCCTTCGAATCCCGGCCTGGATCTCTGCGATCTGCGCGCGATTGCTGATGCGGTCCACGCGGCGGGCGGGCTGCTGATCGTTGACAACACCACCATGACCCCGCTGGGCCAGCGCCCGCGGGAGCTGGGGGCGGATGTGGTTGTGGCCTCCGACACCAAGGCGCCGGGCGGCCATTCGGATGTGCTGATGGGGCATCTGGCCACCCGCAACGCCGGGATCCTTCAGGCTGCACGCGAATGGCGCCAGTTCGGCGGCGGCATTCCCGGCCCGCAGGAGGCCTGGCTGGCGCACCGGGGTTTAGAGACGTTGGAGGTGCGCTTTGACCGCATGTGCAGCACGGCGGAGGTTCTGGCCGAACGGCTGGCGGCGCACCCGCGGGTGCAGGAAATCCGGTTTCCGGGGCTGGCGTCCGACCCCTCTCACGCCCTCGCCAAGCAACAGATGTCCCGGTTCGGCTTCTTGATCTCAGTCACATTGGACAGCGCCGGACAGGCGGATGCATTCATCAACAACTGCCCGCTGATCCGCGCGGCGACGTCGTTTGGCGGGGTGCATACCTCGGCAGAACGCCGCGCCCGCTGGGGCGACGCGGTAGCGCCGGGGTTTATCCGTATCTCGGTTGGCACCGAACCGGCCGAGGAGCTGTGGAGCGCCATGAAGGCTTCGTTGGAGGCGCTTGACGGCTAGGGGGCACGCCAAAAAGACAAGCTGTCCCCGCGGGGACAGCTGGCGGGTGCAGTCCGGCTCCCGGCTCTCCCTGCTTGCGCTTGGGAGAGAGGCTGGGGCAAGCGGGGCGCGGCTTTGGCGCGCAAAACCCGGCGGCGCGTAAGTGTTTGGCATTGCGGGAGGGTTTCAGGTCAGAGACTGATAAAGCGACGTGATCCAGTTGCTGACCGCTTTCACCTCGTCCCGCTGGTCTGCGCGGTCGTTGATCACCATGTAGTGGGACCGGCGTTTGGGCAGTTTGTATGCGGCCGGCGCGGTCACCAGCCCCTGCTCGACGTATTGCCGGGCAAAGCTTTCCAGCACCATTGTTACCCCGTGCCCCGCGGCCACCGTCTGCAGGGCCAGCAGCGAGGAGTCAGCCTTGAGCCAGCCGGCAGTGACCTGCAGGGTCAGCCCGTGCAGGTCTGCCAAGCGGCCCCAGTCGGTTTCGGAACCAATGATCTGCACCACATCGGCGCGGGCCAGATCTTCGATTGAGGGCGTCCTGCCCAGGGTCGCTGCATAGGCGGGGCTGCAGACCGGGATGGCGTTTTCGTGGCCCAGATGCAGGATCCGGGCCTCTTGCCAGTCGCCGGATCCATAGCGGATGTCGATGTCCAGCGCCTCCTCGTCAAAGCGGCTGGACCAGACGGTGGAGGACAGCTGCACGTGAATATCCGGATGTTCGGCCTGGAACCGGGCCAGTTGCGGCGCGATCACCAGCGCGGCGCAGGAGATCGTCGCACGCAGGCGCACCACCCGCTTGCGTTTCTTGCTGAACAGCCCGGTGGTGGCGCGCTGCATTTCGTCAAAGGATTTGCGGATCGGCTGGGCATAGGCCTGGCCGGTGTCCGTAAGCGCCACGCCGCGGGGCAGGCGTTTGAACAGCTGGGTGTCCAGGTGTTTTTCCAGCAGCCGGATCTGCTGGCTGATGGCAGCGGGGGTCAGGCCCAGCTCCTCGGCGGCGGCAGAAAAACTGCTGAGCCGCGCGGCGGCCTCAAAAGCTTTCAGCCAGGTGACATGGGGCAGATCGGTCATTCATACCTTTAAGCACAGCTTAGCCTTAGGGGCAAAACCCATTGTTTGAATTAACTGTACACCAATGCGCAAGCTGGCGGCATCAAGGGACCCGGGTTCGCCATGGCACAAACATATGACTTCATTATCGCAGGGGCCGGTTCGGCGGGCTGTGTGCTGGCAGACAAGCTGACAGCGAATGGCCGCTACACTGTGCTGCTGATCGAAGCAGGCGGCACAGACCGGCGGTTTTGGATCAAGGTTCCAGTGGGTTACGGGTTCACCTTTTCGGACCCAGCAGTGAACTGGCGCTATTCGGCGGCACCGGATCCGGGCCTGAACGGGCGCCAGGCCTATTGGCCGCGGGGCAAGGTTCTGGGCGGTTCCAGCTCAATCAACGCGATGGCCTATGTGCGCGGGTTGCCGCATGATTTTGACGACTGGGAAGCGGCTGGCGCCAAGGGCTGGGGCTGGAAAAATGTCCGCCGCAGCTATGAAGCGCTGGAATGCCATGATGAGTGGCAGGGCGGCAATCGACGGCTGCGGGGCAAAGGCCCGGTGCGGGTCACCGATCTGAGCGAGCGGATGCATCCTTTTGCCCGGAACTTTCTGGCCGGTGCCCGGGAAATGGGCTGGCCGTTCCTGCCGGATATGAACGCGCGCGCTGAAGCCGGGGCCAATACGCTGCCGGGTGAAGGCATGGGCTATGTGCGCAGCACGGTGAAAGACGGGCGGCGCTGGTCCTCGGCTGACGCCTTCCTAAGGCCCGCAATGAAGCGCGGCAATCTGACCGTGGTCAGCGGCGCGCTGGTGGAAAAGGTGCTGACAGCGGGCGGACGGGCGACTGGCGTGGCCTACCGGGTGAAGGGCCGGGTGATACAGGCAAAGGCGGCGCGGGAGGTGATCCTGAGCGCTGGCGCGGTGAACTCGCCGCAGCTCCTGCAATTGTCCGGCATCGGCCCGGCAAATCTGCTTCAGCGCCATGGCATCGAAGTCGCCCATGATCTGCCGCAAGTGGGGCAGGGGCTGCAGGATCATCTGGCGGTGTCGCATTTCTTTTGGGCCAATACGGCAACTTTGAACGACAGGCTGGGCAGCTTTGCCGGGCAGATGAAGGCCGGGCTGCGCTATGTGCTGACCCGTAACGGACCCTTAAGCGTTCCGGTGAACCAGTGCAGCGGTTTTGTCCGCACCAAAGGCGCAGCACTGCCGGATGTGCAGGTCTACTGCAACCCGGCGTCTTATTCGACACGCGCCAGCGGCAAGCCGCAGATCGACAAGGACAACGGGTTCCTGCTGTGCGTGCAGCCAAGCCGGCCGACCAGCCGGGGGCAGATCACAATCCAATCCGCCGACCCGGCGCAGGCGCCGCGGATCGAGCCGAACGCGCTGTCAACCGACGAGGATAAGGCAACCGCGGTGCGTGCCAGCCATCTGCTGCAAGCATTGGCGCAGACCCCGGCCATCCGGAACGTCACGCGGGAGCGGCGGGCGCCGGATATTCTGGAAATGGACGATTTGGCGCTGCTGGAGAATTTCCGGGAACGCGCCGGCAGCGTGTTCCATGCGGCCTGCACCTGCCGGATGGGCAGGGATGCAGCCGACTCGGTGCTGGACGCGCGGCTAAGGGTGCATGGCATGGACGGACTGCGGGTGATCGATGCGTCCGCGTTCCCGAATGTGACCTCGGGCAACACCAATGCGCCTACCATGATGCTGGCGGCGCGTGGCGCGGAACTGGTTCTGGAAGACAATGAAAACAGGCCGTTGGCGGCTGAATGACAGGGAACCCCGTGATGAAACTCGACAAGATCGAAACCTTTGTGTTCGGCAATCCGCCGCCGCGCCACGGCGGGCGGTATTTCATCTTTGTGCGTCTGACCACCGCTTGCGGCATCACCGGAGCGGGGGAGATTTACAACGCCACATTCGGCCCCGATCTGTGCTGTGCGATGGCCGAGGAGATGTTTGCGCGCCAGTTCGCAGGCTGTGATCCGCATCATATCGAGAAGCTGTGGCGCAAATCTTATGGCGCGGGATACACGCTGCGGCCTGACGTGACCGTGATGGGCGTGCTCAGCGGTTTGGAAATGGCCTGCTGGGACATCATCGGCAAGGCAGCCGGCAAGCCGGTTTATGAGCTGATGGGCGGCCAGGTGCACGAGAAACTGCGCAGCTATACTTATTTGTACCCGGCGGACGGCGACGTCTACCCGGACCCGGACACGCCCAATGTCTACAACGACCCGGACATGGCGGCAGAGGCGGCCCTGATACAGGTGGACAAGGGCTTCACCGCGGTGAAGTTCGACCCTGCCGGGCCGTATACGATCTATGACGGGCATCAGCCGCGGCTGGAGGATCTGGAGCGCAGCGAGATGTTCGTCAAACGCATCCGCGAGGCGGTCGGCACCCGCGCCGATCTGTTGTTCGGCACCCATGGCCAATTCACCGTCTCCGGTGCCAAACGCATGGCGCGGCGGCTTGAACCCTATGAGCCGCTGTGGTTCGAGGAGCCGACCACGCCGGAAAACCCCGCCGATATGGCCGAGGTGGCGCGGTTTACTTCGGTGCCGATATCCACCGGCGAGCGGCTGTGCACCAAACATGAATTCGCCCGCGTGCTGGAGGCCGGTGCTGCGTCAATCCTGCAGATGGACCTGGGGCGCGTTGGCGGCCTGCTGGAGGCCAAGAAAATCGCCAGCATGGCCGAAACACGGCAGGCGCAGATTGCGCCGCATCTCTATTGCGGGCCGGTGGTGGCGGCGGCGAATATCCAGATTGCAACCTGCAGTCCGAATTTTCTGATCCTGGAGTCGATCGGCACCTTTGAGGGACCGTATATGTCCTGTCTCAAATCCTCGATCACTTGGGAAGACGGCTATGTGATCCCGTCGGCCGAGCCAGGGCTGGGCATCGAACTGGACGAGGCCGCAATTGCCGCTAGCCCTTACACCGGCAGCGAATTGCATCTGGAACTGGCGCAGGAGCCGGTGGTGCAATAAGGGGACCTGCCCCCTAACGCTGACAGCGCCGTTGACTGGCACCGGATCAGCAGCGGCGCCCGCCGGGCGGGTATGACTGCCCTGGCGGCGGCAACCTGTCCGCCGCAAAGACCGCCCCGGCTGCAGAAGCCGGGGCGTCTACCGCTTTGGCGTTAACAACCGCCTCACCGCTGGCCGGAGGGTCCGGCGGCGTAGAGACAGAGCAGATCATTGGCGATGGTGGCCGCGGCGATGGCGGTGATCTCAGAGATGTCATAGGCCGGCGCGACTTCGACCACGTCCATGCCGGCCACGTCGATGCCCGCCAGCCCGCGGATGATCTCCTGCGCCTGATAAGGGCTAAGGCCGCCAATCACCGGCGTGCCCGTTCCGGGGGCCGAGGCAGGCTCCAGCGCGTCGATGTCGAAGGTGACATAAGTTTTGCTGTCGCCGGTGATGGCGCGGATTTTCTCTGCCACCGCCTCGGGGCCGGTTTTCTGAACCTCGATGGCGTCGATGATGTTCATGCCCATCGGGTCGGGGTTGTGGGTGCGGATGCCGACCTGGACCGAGCGGGCGGGATCCACCAGCCCTTCGCGGATGGCGTGCCACAGCATGGTGCCGTGATCGATGCGGCCTTCCTCGTCCGCCCAGGTGTCGGAGTGGGCGTCGAACTGGATCAGGCTGAGGGGCCCGTGTTTCTCCGCATGCGCCTTTAGCAGCGGATAGGTTATGAAATGATCACCGCCGATCGACAGCAGCGCGGTATCACTGGCCAGCACATCACGGGCGGCCTGGGTGATCTGGCCCGGCACCTTGTGCGGATAGCCGTAATCGAACTCGCAATCGCCATAATCGACCACCCGCAGCGCCTCGTATGGGTCCGCCTCCCAGGGCCAGGGTTTCGACCAGGCGATATGACTGGAGCCTGAGCGTACAGCGCGCGGCCCCAGACGGGTGCCGGAGCGGCTGGAGACCGAGAGGTCAAAGGGCACGCCCATCACCGCCACATCCGCGCTGCTGAGGTCGCGTGTATAGCGGCGGCGCATAAAGCTGAGCGCGCCGGCATAGCTGGCCTCGGCAATCACGCCGCGGTCACTGCTGCGGGTGAAAGCCAGGTCGCCCTGTACGGGGTTCACGCTGGAGGTTTCGGTCATCTGGGGCTCCGTTAGGTTGAAATTCCGGTCGGCCCCAGTTTGAAATCCGTTCTTATGCCGGTAAACTTGGCAAAGGACATATATCAATAGGTATAGATTTGAACGCTGAGTTTCCCCATCCTCCGTTGGCCGCCAGCTGGGTGACCGCCCTGGCTGCTATGGCAGAAACACTTGGCACTGACCGCTTTCCCGGTGTGCTGCGGCAAATTCTGTCGCAGTGCTGCAGCTTTGATTCGATGGTCATCTCACGCTATGAGGGCGCGCTGCCGCCTGTCTCGCTGTATCAGGATCTGGATGAGCTGCAGGCGGCGATTACCGTGGAGTTCTATGCCAGCGGCCCCTATCTTCTGGATCCGCTGTATCAGGCCTGCCGCAACGGCTGCACTCCGGGGGCCTACCGGCTGATGGATCTGGCACCAGAGGCGTTCTACCGGTCGGAATACTACCGCGCCTTTTACCGCAAGATCAGCATCAGCGACGAGATCGGCGTGCTGGTACAAGACGGGGCAGAGCGCTGGATCATCGTCTCGCTGGCCCGTTTTTCCCGCCGGCAACGGTTTGAGGCAGCGGATACCGCGCGGCTGAATGCAGTGTTCCAAGTGATCTCAACTGCGGTTCTGCGGCAATGGGGACAGGCAGAGACGGCAGCACAAGGTTTCCAGAGGCCCGATTGGGAGGACCGGATGCAGACATTCGGCACCGGCGTCCTTAGCCCGCGGGAACGCGAGGTGGTGCAGCTGGTCCTGCAGGGGCATTCGACACCCTCGGCCGCCGCGTATCTTGGGATTGCAGAGGGCACTGTCAAAGTCCACCGGCATCACGCCTATTCAAAACTGGGAATTGCATCGCAGGCAGAGCTGTTCTCCATGGCCACCCGGCATCTGGCCGGGGCGCGTTAGCTTCGAAAGCAGTGCGGCGGCATTCTGCAGTTTAACCGGACCAGGCCGCCCGCATGAAAAGCGGTCAATTGAGACGGTAAAATCGTGCAGGATGACAAATTAGCGCCATAAATGACCTTATAAACGGTCATTATGCCACAAAAACTGTTGACCATTTCCACACATTCGCGAAAGTCTGCTCTCAAGCCAGGGCTTTAGGCAGGCTGCTGCGCGGGCAGCCGCAAGTCTACTGGACGGTAATCATTGCCAGCAATCCGGAAACAGGAGACCGCCGGATTGCCTTCGGAGCAAAAGATCATGGGAGTGAAATCAAACCGATGCTGACGACACAGGATTACGCCGGTCACGCCGTTCGGATTGCAGAAATCGCATCTGATGCCGCCCGCGGTTACTTCCGCGGCCGGCTTGGGGTTGAATTCAAGGCGGATGAAAGCCCGGTCACCCAGGCCGACAAGGCGATCGAGGACAAGGTGCGCGCCTATCTGACGCAGCATTTCCCCGGCCACGGCATCTTTGGCGAGGAACATGGCTTTGACGGTGCGGACCGCAACGATGTCTGGATCATCGACCCGATCGACGGCACCCGGTCGTTTCTGGCGGGCCACCCGCTGTTCGGTTTTCTGCTCGGGTATTTGCAGGGCGGCGTCCCTCAGGCCGGGGTGATCGGTATGCCTGCCCTGGGGGAGACCTTTCTGGGGGTGCGCGGTGAAGGTGCGACGCTGAACGGCGCCCCGATCCGCGTGTCGGAACAGACCCGGCTGGACCATTCGATCCTGTTCGTCAACGAGGGCGACAAGATCCACCGCGACTATCCGGACTTGTTCGAGCGGCTGATGCAGGCCGGCCAGACCCGCCGCTTTGCCTATGACTGCTATCCGCACGCACTGCTGGCGGCAGGCCATGCGGATGCGGTGATCGACTATGACCTGCAGCCCTATGATTACCTGCCGGTGTCAGCGGTCATCGAAGCCGCAGACGGGGTGATCACCGATTGGGACGGCCTGCCGCTGGGGCTGAACTCGGACGGCCGGGTGATTTCGGCAGCGACTCCGGAACTGCACGGTGAAATGCTGGCGCTGATCAAAGGCTAACCCGGTGGCGGCTGCCTGAATGGGCCGCGTGCCTCTATGCCGGTCAAAAGACCGAAGCTTTGCTTAGAACAATACGCTGCCCGGCGCTTCTGGAAGATCCTCTTTATCCGGGGTCTCCAAGTAGTTGCGCACGGTGGGGTCGATCCGCGGGCTGCGGACCGGGTAGACACCGCAGGCGGCAATCGCCTCGCGCGCCGAGACCCGCTCATCCAGGCGCTTCCAGATCGCCCGCGCCGCATAGGGGCGCGGAAACGGCCGCCAGGCCACCCCCATGGTCATGCCGCGCAGGTACTTCAGCTGCTGACGGTGGGCCGAAAACAGGATGGTCTGCGCCACGCTGCCCTCGCGGGCGCGCTCATGCTCGGTGATGAACAGCCGGTTGCCGCGCAGGGTGACCATGCCTTCGTACCGCGAAATCTGCCGGATGCTTTGCTCGGGATCATGGGCGATTTCCAGGTTGCGGGACAGGATATACCCGTCCTGCTCAATAAACCGGGTCAGCGAGCAGAATATCCCCTCGTCCCAGGACGGGGTGCGGAAATAGGCGTGGTAAAAGCCCAGGTAGCGCTTGAGATTGCGCTGCTGGCCGCGGAACGGCGACAGGAACCGGTCTGCCGGGCTGTGCTGCACCGGGCCTGCGGCTGCCTCCAGCCGGGTTTCGAATTCAGCGTTCGCGGTGAACAGCTGCGCCTCCGGGATCGAGAAATACCGGGCGATCCGGCGCAGGTTGTGGGCGGCGGGCAGGCTGCTGCCATTAAGGTAGCGGTTGAATTGCTGGCGGTTGATTCCGATCTCGCGGCAGATCTGCGCGATGCTGCCATGTTCGGCGCAAAGCGAGCGCAGGTTTTCTGAAAAACTTTCCGGCAATGCCCAGTATCCTTCGCGAATTGACGCTGGTTCGGTTCTTAAAGCGTCAGTTCGCGCATGTTTGCACAGTTCCGTATTTGAAGAAACCGGGTTTTCTAGAAGGACCGCAACCCAGCCAGAGACCGCAATGCCCGCTGCAAGCACCCTTCATCACTGGATCCCGATGCCGGATGGACGCCGTCTTGCGGCACGCCTGTGGATGCCGGAGGGCACCGGTGACAGCGAGGGCGATTTTGATGACGAATTTTCCGAACAGGAATTGTGCGACGGCAAGGCCGTGCCGGCCATCACCGGCCGGGCCGGCACGTGGGAGCGCCGCTATCCGCATCTGTCCAAGCTGGCAGGTCGCCATCGATACAGAAAGCACCATGTTTTGCGACGGGCAGAATTTCTATCTGACCCGCAAATTGCGCGCCACCGAAGGCGCGGATGAAACGGAAGTCCTGACAAAGGAATGGGCTGAAACCCTTCCGCGCGGGCTTCTTTGATCTGATCTTAAGGGAGGAAACCATGAAGATCGAATGGACCAAAGCGCCGGTGGGGCGCCGCAATTTTCTGAAAGGCGCAACCGCGCTAGGGGCGGCGGCTGCGCTGCCGATGGGCCTGGGCGGCCGCGCCATGGCGGCAGAGGGCGGCACTTTGCGGGTGCGCTCCTACGGTGATTTGCAAAGCATCGACCCGGCGTTTTCCAAGGGTGTGATCGACGAGGAAATCCACGCCTCGATCTACAACAAGCTGATCCAGTACAAGCCCGGCCGCGAATGGGACTGGCAGATGGACGCCGCCGCGATGATCGAACAGGGCGACGAGACCCATATCAAATTCGCGCTGCGCGATGATATCGGGTTCACAAACGGCTTTGGCGCGATGACCGCCGAAGACGTGAAATACAGCTTTGAACGCATCGTCGCGGATGAGACGGAAAGCCCGAACAAGCCCGACATGGGCCCGCTGAGCCACGTCGAAGTGACCGGCGAGCGTGAGGGCACCATCGTGCTGAAGGAACCCTTTGCGCCGCTGTGGAGCATTGCGCTGCCCTATATCACCGGCAACATCGTATCGAAAAAGGCCTGGGAAGCGGCTGGCGGCAAAGCAACCACTGATCCGCTGGCGGAATCCGGTCCCTACCTGCGTGACAGCTGGTCGCCCAAGGAAAAAACCGTGCTGAAGCGCAATCCGGACTGGAAAGGCGACGCGCCCGCCTGGGATACCATTGAGATCCTGCCGATCGACGACGAAAACACAGCCGAGATCGCCTTTGAGGCGGGTGAGCTGGACTTTACCCGCGTCTCGCTTGGGTCGGTTCAGCGTTACCGCGACGGGGTGCCGAATGGCGGCACGCTGCTGGAATACCCGTCGCTCTATTACACCTGGCTGGGCATGAACCTGGATCACCCCAAGCTGCAGAACAAGAAGCTGCGGCAGGCAATCCAGCACGCGATTGATGTGCCCTCGGTGCTGGAGGCCGCCTATTTCGGCGCTGTGGACCCCTCCACCGGCATCATCGCGCCGGGCCTTGCGGGCAACCGCCCGCAGTCGCTGGTGCCGCCGCAGGCGGACTTTGCAAAAGCAGCAGAGCTACTGGCCGAATCCGGCGAGACCAACGTGACGCTGAAGCTCGACACGCTGAACAAGACCACCTTCACCACCGCGGCGCAGGTCATTCAGGCAACGCTGGCGCAGATCGGCATCACGGTTGAGGTCAACGTGCTGGAATCCGGCGCCTTCTGGGCCAGTGCAGACAACGAAGACCTGCAGCTGGTGCTGAACCGCTACTCAATGACACCGGACCCGTATTACGCAACCTCGTGGTTCATTACTGACCAGATCGGCCACTGGAACTGGGAACAGTTCAGCAATGAGGAATTCGACAAGATCCACACCGAAGCCTCGCAGCTGACCGACCAGGCCAAGCGGGACGAGTTGTACCGGCGGGCGCAGGACGTAATGGAGGAAAGCGGCGCTTACCGCTTCCTGACCCATGAGGCGACACCGGTGGTACATTCGGCAGGTGTTGTGCCGGCACTGCGGCCCGACGGGCTTGCACTGCTGCGCTACTTCGGCAAGGCCTGATCCTCCCCAGGGCCTGACCGACTGGCACGGCTGCAATTCGCGGTGCAGCCGTGCCGATTTCCTCCGCACAGCGAGAACAAGGGAGCCATGCGGCCATGTTACTTTATGCACTCCGGCGCTTCGGGCTGGCACTGCTGATCCTGATCGTGGCGGTCACCGTCATGTTCCTGATGATCCGCGCCGTGCCCGGCGATCCGGTCCAGATCATGCTCGGCCCGCGCGCCACGCCAGAATTGCAGGCGCGCCTGACGGCCGAGCTGGCGCTGGACCAGCCGATCTGGAAACAGCTCGTCATCTTTTACGGCAACCTTTTGCAGGGAGATCTGGGAATTGACGTGTTCTCGGGGCGCTCGGTGACCGACATTGTGTTCCAGCAATTGCCGCATACCCTGTGGCTGATCCTGGGATCGATCATCTGGTCCGCCACCCTGGGCATCGGGCTGGGGGCCTATGCGGCGGCGCATCCCAACACGCTGATCGACCGGATCACCGCCGCGATTTCCGTCAGTTTTGTTGCCGCGCCTGCCTTTGTTGTTGCGCTGCTGTCGCTGCTGGTCTTTGCAGTGCATCTGCAGTGGTTCCCGGCCATCGGCGCCGGCGAAGGGTTCTGGGACCGCCTCAACCACCTGGTGCTGCCGGCCTTTGCCATCGGCCTTAGCTGGGTCGGCTATATCGCCCGGCTGGTGCGCGCCTCAATGCTGGAGGTGATGGGCGAAAGCCACATCCGCACCGCCCGCGCCTTTGGCATCAACGAACGCCGGGTGGTGCTGGTCTATGCGCTGCGCATCGCCATTCTGCCGGTGGTCACGGTGATCGGCGTCGGCATGGGGTTCCTTCTGTCTTCCGCCGTCTTTGCCGAGATCGTCTTTGCCCGGCCCGGGCTGGGCAAGCTGGTGATCGACAGCATCACCACCCGCAATTACCCGATCGTGATGGGATCGGTGCTGATCTCAACCGGCCTGTTTGTGGTTTCCACCGCGCTGGCTGATCTGATCAACGCCTGGCTCGATCCCCGCGCCCGCACAGCGCATTAAGGAGGGCGTTATGACCAAATCCCGTTCCGAACTGGGCCAGATCATCCACGGCGTCGCCCGCGACCCGCTGGGGCTGATGGGGCTGATCATTGTCGGCACCATTGTGTTCTGCGCCGTCTTTGCCATCTGGATCGTGCCCTATGATCCAGTGGCGATGAACATCAAGGACCGCCTGCAAGGCCCGTCCGCCGCCCATATCCTGGGCACCGACCAGCTGGGCCGCGATACGTTCTCGCGCGTCGTCATGGGCGGTCAGGTGGCGCTGAAAGTGGCGCTGCCCGCGGTATTCGGCGCCATGGCCATCGGCCTGACGCTGGGGATGATCGCAGGCTACGGGCCGAAATGGCTCGACAACCTCTTGATGCTGTTCTTTGACACCATCCGGTCCTTTCCCACCGTGATGTTTGCCCTGGCCGTGGTGGCGCTGGTGGGGCCAAGCCTGCAAACCGTGGTTGTGGTGGTCATGGCGACGTCGATCCCGACCTATGGCCGGGTGGCGCGGACCCAGACGCTGACCCTGCGCAATTCCGAATTCATTCTGGCCGAACGCTCGATGGGGGCCAGCATGAAGCGCATTCTGGGTGTGCATATGCTGCCCAATATCGTCGGCGTGCTGGCGGTGCTGGCGGCGATGGATATCCCCACCGTGATCGCGCTGGAGGCCGGGCTGTCCTTCCTTGGCCTTGGGGTGAAACCGCCGACGCCCAGCTGGGGCGCGCTGCTGAAAGACGGCTATTCGCTGATCCGCCAGACGCCGTGGCTGGTGGTGGGCGGGGGCTTGCCGATCATTCTGGCAACGCTTGGCTTCACCTTTCTGGGCGAGAGCCTGCGCGACGTGGTTGACCCGAAACTGAGGAAACAGCGATGACTGATACTCTTCTGGAAATCGACCGCCTCAGCGTCGACTATGAGACCGCCCGCGGCGACCTGCGCGCCTTGCGCGATATCAGCTTTGATGTGCGCAAAGGCGAGATTGTCGGCATCGTCGGCGAGTCGGGATGCGGCAAATCCACCCTGATCTCGTCCATTCTGCGGCTGACCGCGCCGAACACCCGGTTCCGTCAGGGCGAGGTGCGGTTCAAGGGCGAAGACCTGCTGCAACTGCCGGAGCGCAAGATGCGGGATCTGCGCGGCGCCGATATCTCTATCGTGTTCCAGGACCCGATGCAGACCCACAATCCGGTGCTGTCGATCGGCCAGCAGATGCTGGATATCCAGCACCGCTCCAAGGCGTCAAAACCCGACAAACGGGCACGCGCAGCACAGATGCTGGGTGCGGTCGGCATTCCGGACCCGGAGGCCCGGCTGGATCAGTTCCCGCATGAGTTCTCCGGCGGCATGCGGCAGCGGATCGCCATCGCCATGGCGCTGATGTCGGAACCCGATCTGCTGATCGCGGACGAGCCGACAACAGCGCTGGATGCCACGCTGGAGGTGCAGATCATCGAGCGCCTGCAGGAACTGCAGCAGGAATTCGACTGCGCCATCCTGTTCATCTCGCACCATCTGGGGGTGATTGCCGAGCTTTGCGACCGGGTGGTGGTGATGTACGCCGGCGCGGTGATTGAAAGCGGCGACGTGCGCGAGATTTTCCACGATCCCAAGCATCCCTACACCCGCCGTCTGATCGACTGCGACCCCGGCCACATCAAGGAACGCGCCCGGGTTCTGCCCACCATCCCCGGCGAGGTGCCGGATCTGGCCAACCTGCCCGGCGGCTGCATCTTCCGCGACCGCTGCGACCAGGCAATGCCGCGCTGTGCCGCCGAGGTGCCGCCGCTGACGCAACTGAAAGAAGGCCACCACGCGGCCTGCTGGCTGAACCATGAGGAGGCCGCGACATGAGCCTGCTGGATGTCAAAAACCTCAAGACCAGCTATGGGCCGGTCAATGTGCTGGCCGGTGTCAGCTTTACCGTTGAACCCGGCGAAACTTATGCGCTGGTTGGTGAAAGCGGCTCCGGCAAGACCACGGTGATCCGGGCGATTGCCGGGATGGCGCCGGCACAGGAGGGGTCCGTCAAATTCGACGGCCAGGAAATCCGCGGTGCCTCGGAACGGGAACTGCGCCCCCTGCGCAAGGACATCGCGATGATGTTCCAGGACCCGGTCGGCAGCCTGTCGCCGCGCCTGACCATCCGCAGCCTGATCACCGAACCCTACCGCATCCAGGGCATGAAGGACCGCGATCTGGACGCCGAGGCCAAGCGCCTTTTGGAAATGGTGAACCTGCCCGCGCATTTTGCCGACCGTTATCCCTATCAGCTGTCGGGCGGGCAGGCACGGCGGGTGGGTGTGGCCCGCGCGCTGGCGCTGGAACCCAAACTGATCCTGGCGGATGAACCCACCGCAGGGCTTGACGTGTCCGTGCAAGGGGAACTGCTGAACCTGATGAACGACCTGCGGGAGCGGCTGGGACTGGCGATGGTGATCATCACCCATAACCTGAACGTGGTGCGTCATGTGGCGGACCGGATGGGCATCCTCTATCTGGGCCGCCTGGTCGAGGAAGGCACCACCGAGGCGATCTTTAAGCACCCGCGCCACCCCTACACCCGCTGCCTGCTGAGCGCGAACCCGGAACCCGATCCCGACGCCCGGCTGGAACGCATCGCCCTGAAAGGCGAGCCGCCCAGCCTGCTCAAACGCCCCTCGGGCTGCGAGTTCCGCGAACGCTGTCCGTTTGCCCAGGAGTTCTGCATCCAGACCCCGCAATGGGAGGTCGAAAACGGCCACGGACTGCGCTGCCTGGCGCCTCTCGGCTGACATCCTGCAAAGAAAAGAAGACCATGACGCGCACATTGTACTTCAATGGCCCGATCCTGACGATGGATGCGGCCAATTCCACACCCGAGGCGGTACTGACCGACGGCGAAACGATCCGCATGACTGGACCTGCGTCCGAGCTGCGCGCGCAAATGCCAGCAGGCACGCAAGAGGTTGATCTGCAAGGCCAGACCCTGATCCCCGCCTTCATCGACCCGCACGGGCATTTCCCTGATCCCGGCTTTATCCGGCTGTTCCGGGTCAATCTTGCCTCGGCCCCCAGCGGCGACTGCCCCGACATCCCGACCGCGCTGGCCCGGCTGCGGGCAAGGGCGGCGGAAACACCTGCCGGGGAATGGGTGATGGGGGTGCTGTTCGACAATACCGCCATCGCAGAGGGCCGGATGCCGACCCGGGCCGAGCTGGACAGTGTGTCCACGGACCATCCCATTTGGGTCATCCATGCCTCAGGCCACAATGGATCAGCCAATTCACTGGCATTGCAGCTTCACGGTGTGAACCGCGGCACGCCCGATCCTTTGGGCGGGCGGTTCGGGCGCGATCCGGAAACCGGCGCGCTGACTGGTCTGATCGAGGGGTTGTCAGCAATGCGCGAGATGGGCGACACCGATTTCCTGATCAGCCGCGAACGGTTCTGGGCGGGTTTCAACAGCTGCCGCGATGAATACCTGTCTTATGGTGTGACATATGCGCAAAACGCCTGGGCCACGCGCAAGATGCTGGAACATTTCGCCTCGCTGCCCGTCGGTCAGGATCCTGGCTATGACCTGATGCTGCTGCCCATCGGCGAGCTGGAACCTGCGCTGACGGATGGTCCCGATGCACTGGACTGGCCCGGCAATCCGCATTTCACACTTGGCCCGCGCAAGCTGTTCACCGACGGGGCGTTTCAGCTGCAGACCGCATACCTCAGCGCGCCCTATCACCGGCCTGCGGACCCGGAGCACCCCTGCGGGATGCCCTATGCAGCCGAAGCGGACCACCGCCGCGATGTTAAGAAACTGCATGATCTGGGCCACCAGATCCATTGTCATTGCAACGGCGATGCCGGCGCGCAGATGTTCATTGATGCGGTCGCCGCAGCGCTGGAGGCCAACCCGCGGGGTGATCACCGCCACACGATCATTCACGGGCAGGCCCTGCGGGACGACCAGTTGCAGCGGATGGCCAAACTGGGGATCACCGTCAGCTTCTTTCCGGCACATGTGCATTTCTGGGGCGACCGGCATTACGACACTTTCCTGGGGCCGGACCGTGCCGGGCGGATCTCTCCCTGTGCCTCGGCTGAGCGGTTCGGCGTGCGCTACACCATCCACAATGATGCCTCGGTGACGCCGACCCGGCCGATCCATCTGGCCCATTGCGCGGTGAACCGGCTGACCGCCAGCGGGCGGCGGCTGGGCGAGGATCAGCGGATCAGTGTGTTGTCCGCCCTGCGCGCACAGACCATCGATGCCGCCTGGCAGGTTTTCAAGGAGGACAGCCGCGGCTCCATCGAGGCTGGCAAGCTGGCGGATTTTGCAGTGCTGAACCGCAATCCGCTGGAAGACCCTGACAGCATTGAGAGCACCAAAGTAACGCAGACCATCCGCCGCGGCAAAACAGTCTGGATGCAGGGACAATGACAGGCTTGCAAAAACAACCGCGCATTGCCATCGCCGGTTTCCAGCATGAAACCAATTGCTTTGGCACCACCAAGGCCGGGCTGGCGGAGTTTGAGATGGCGGATTCCTGGCCTGCCATGCTGCATGGGTCCGAAGTGATCTCTGAGACCCGCGGCATGAACCTGCCCGTCGCGGGATTTGCAGCAGCGGCTGAGGCGGCGGGCATGGCGCTGCTGCCGGTTTTGTGGGCTTCGGCGGAACCGTCAGCACATGTGACGGACCACGCCTTTGAGACCATCTGCGGCAAGCTGCTGGATGGTTTGCGCGCTGCCGGGCCGCTGGACGGGGTATTCCTGGACCTGCATGGGGCAATGGTCACGGAAACACATGCCGACGGCGAGGGCGAGATCCTGCGCCGGGTGCGTGCCCTGGTAGGGCCGGACCTGCCCATCGTGGTCAGCCTGGACCTGCACGCCAATATCTCGGCGGCGTCGGTCGATCTGGCCTCTTACATTGCGATTTTCCGGACCTATCCGCACTTGGACATGGCAGAGACCGGCGCGCGCTGCGTGCCGGTGCTGCAGAGGCTGCTGGCGGGGGAGCGGCTGTGTAAGGCGTTCCGGCAGATGGATTATCTGATCCCGCTGCATGCGCAATACACTGGCGCAACACCCGGTAAGCAGCTTTATGCATCTCTGCCGCCGCTGGAGCAGGGCGGGGTTGTTGCGGATATTGCTTTGGGGTTCACTGCGGCGGATTTCCCGGACACACGGCCCTCATCCGTTGCCTATGGCCCAACAGCTGCGGCGGCAGAACAAGCGGCTGACCGTATCGCGGTGCTGTTCGCCGAGTTGGAATCGCAGTCGGAACACCCGATGCTGACGCCGCAGCAGGCCGCGGCGCTTGCCTGTCAGCCGCGCGCGGGCAAGCCGGTGGTGCTGGCGGATGTGCAGGACAATCCGGGTGCGGGCGGCACCTCGGACACCACGGAATTATTGGCAGCATTGGCCGAGGCGGGTGCGCAAGGCGTGCTGATGGGGCTGTTTCATGATCCGCTTACAGCAGAGGCGGCGCATGAGGCCGGGCAGGGGGGCATCTTTCGCGCCGCCCTTGGCGGGCGGTCAGGCACCCCCGGTGATCAGCCCTATGAGGCAGAGTTTCAAGTGGTCGTGCTTGGCGATGGAATGTGCCGTTACACCGGCGAAATGTATGGCGGCGGGGTGGCCACGCTCGGCCTCACGGCCGCAATCCGGCTGCATGGGGTCGAGGCGGATATCACGCTTGTGGTGACCAGCGTCCGCAATCAATGCCTGGATCTGGCGCATTTCACCCACATCGGGCTGCAGCCAAAGAGTTTCCGCACCATCTGCGTCAAAAGCACCGCCCATTTCCGCGCCGATTTCGAGCCGGTGGCAAGTGCGGTCTATGCGGTTGCCGCACCAGGTGTGTTCCCCTGCGATCTGGGCTCGTTTCCCTATAAAAACCTGCATCCGAACGTAAAAGCCGCCCCTGCAAAAGCCTGAGGCTTGTTGCACGGGCGGAGTTTGCAAGCGGCCATAGACACCGCTTGCGGGGGAGGATCAGTCGTCGTCTTCGCCGTTCTGGTAGGGCACCACCAGCGTCGGGATCTGCGACCGGCGCAGCACCCGTTTGGCAACAGTGCCCAAGAAGGTATGGGAGAACCCGTGATCATGGGCGCCCAGCACAATCAGATCGCAGCCCAGCTCAACCGACCGGCGCAGGATCACCTCTGCCGGGTGGCCGTCGGTCACCTCGACCGAGGTGACCTGATCGCGGATCTTGGCATCATCGCCCTCCAGCGCCGCCCAGAACCGGGCCTGCCGTTCGGCCAGCACCTTCTTCACCATCTCGTGCCGCCGTTTGGCCGCTGATTTGCGGGTTTCGTCGTTCAGCACAAACATCTCGAAGGTGATCCTGGCATCATCCGAGATCGGCTCATTCACGTGCAGCACGTGGATTTCCGCCCCCGTCGCCTGCGCCAGACTGGCCGCATGGCGCAATGCGTAGGGCGAGTTCTGCGACAGATCGGTGGCAAACAGGATGTTGGTGATCATCGGTTTCATATCAGATCCTTTCACATCAATAGCCAAACAGCCGCGGCAGCCATAGCGAGATTTCCGGGAAGAACGCGATAACGAAAATCGCAATCGTGTTCACCGCAGCAAAGGGCAGGGCGCGCAACGATATCTGCTCGATCGAGATGTTCGATATGCCCGAGGCAATGAACAGGTTTTCCCCCAACGGCGGTGTCTGGAAACCGATACCCAGCGTACAGACCATCACCACGCCGAAATGGATCGGGTCGATGCCGACCGAATAGGCCACCGGCAGCATCACCGGAACCAGGATCAGGATGGTTGCCAGGGTTTCCATGAACATGCCGACAAACAGCAAAAAGAAGATGATCAGCGCCCAGATCACATAGAGGTTCTGGGTAAAGCTCAGCATGCTGTCGGCGATGATTGCCGGGATCTGGTTTTCCACCAGCAGCCGGCCAAACACAGTGGCAGTGAACAGGATCAAGAGAACACGGCCCGTCAGCCAAGTGGTGGCCTCCAGCGATTGGAACAGCGACGACCAGGTCAGCTCGCGGTAGATGAACACACCAACCGCCAGTGTATAGAAGATCGCGACAATGGCGGCCTCGGTCGGGGTGAAGAAGCCGGTGTAGATACCGCCCAGAATCACCAGCGGCGCCATCAGCGACCAAAAGCCCCGGTACATCTCGCAGCCGACATTGCGGAACGACCAGCCCTCAGCCATGCCTTTGTAGCCGCGCTTTTTCGACATGAAGTAGTTCAGGATCAACAGGCTGGTGGCAATCAGGAAGGCGGGCATAAAGCCGGCGATGAACAGTTTCGAGATCGAGACCGACTGGAAAGTGCCGAATTTCTCGACCGCTTCCGGCGGCGGCGCCATGCCAAGGGCGGCAATGCCGAAAATCACCATCGGAATCGACGGCGGGATGATGATGCCGAGGCCGCCCGACGATGCGGTGACTGCCGAGGCATAGCCTTTTTCATAGCCGCGGTCGATCATTGCCGGGATCATCAGCATGCCAACGGCGGCCGTGGTGGCCGGGCCGGAGCCGGAAATGGCGCCAAAGAACAGGCAGGCCATCACGGTGGCGGCAGAAATACCGCCGGTGAACGGCCCGGCCAGGCTTTCAGCGACATTGATCAGGCGTTTCGAGATCCCCGCAGCCTCCATCAGCGCGCCGGCCAGAATGAAGGCAGGCAGGGCCATCAGCGGGAACGATCCGACCGAGGTAAAGGCGATCTGCACAAATTTGATCGGGTTCTCATCCAAGTACAGGAACGACACCAGCGAGGCGACGCCAAGCGCCACCGTGATCGGAGCGCCCATCAGCAACAGCACCAGGAACGATCCGAACAGAATTGAGACGATTTGAGTTTCCATGTTTTTCTCCCTGTCCGGCGCTTACTTGCCGCGCTCTGCTTCGGTGGCAGCCTTGATTTCATCAAGGTCGATCTGATCGGGGTCGTGGATTTCCTCGCCCTTGATCAGCTTCTTGTAGTTCACCTGCAGAATACGGATGGTCATCAGGGTGAAGGCGATTGGCAGCACCATGTAGACGTATTTCATCTCGACGCCCAAAGTCTGGGATTTCCAGAACTTGTTCATCTTGTTGAAGACAAAGTCGTAGGCCAGCCAGATGAAATACACATTGAAGAAGATCCAGAACAGATCTGCAAAAGCTTCGATGTATTTGATGTAGCGTTCGGGCAGGAATTTGAATTGAAACGTCACCCGGTTGTGCGCGCTTTTCAGGGCTGCATAGCTGGCACCGAAAAACACAAACCAGACGAACATGTAGACCGACAGTTCTTCGATCCATGAAAATGAATGGCCGAACACCTCGCGCGAGACGATCTGCACAAACAGCAGAATGACAAAGCCGGACAGCAATAGGCGGCAGATATAGCTTTCTATATTGTCCAGAAATTTCCAGAACATTGTGTACTCCTCCCCTGTGCAAAGCAGCGCACGTGGCGCTGCTTTGTTATTTTTTATATATTTACCAGAGGCTTACTGAACCGGGTCACGGCCGATGGTGGTCAGCACCGTGTTCAGCTTCTCGACGCCGCCGATGGAGTCATAGAACTGCGGCCACACAGCTTCGGTTGCCAGCTTGATGAACTCGGCCTCATCATTTGCCGGATCGTCGATCTGCATGCCCTTGGCCAGCAGGCCTTCTTTGATCTCGGCTTCGATGTCGCGCAGATACTGCGCCGATTTCACGGTCGCTTCCTTACCCGCTTCGATCAGGATCTGCTGGTCTTCTTCGGACAGGTCCTGGAACACCGCCTCGGAGACGATCAGCGGCTCGATCGAGAAGATGTAGCGCAGGTTGGTCACATATTCCTGCACTTCATAGAACTTCATCGCGTTGATGGTGGTGTAGGGGTTGTCCTGGCCATCGACAACTTTGGTCTGCAGACCGGTAAAGGTCTCGGACCAGGCCATCGGGGTCGGGTTGATGCCCCAGGACTTGTAGGTCTCGATCATAATTTCGTTCTTGGGAACGCGGATGACCAGATCCTGCAGGTCGGCAACATTGGTGACCGGTTTCTTGGAGTTGGTCAGGCGGCGGAACCCGGTGTAGGTCCAGGCCAGGATGCGCACGCCGGCATCACGGATGGTGTTTTCGGTCAGTTCCTGGCCGATCGGACCCTGGGTCAGTTTTTCCGCATCTTCCAGCGACAGGATCACATACGGCAGGGTGAAAACGCCGACCGACGGCGAAAACGGTGTGACGTTGTTGATTGCCAGCAGGGACATGTCCAAGGTGCCGATTGCGGCCTCGTTCACGGTGTCCTGCTCCGAGCCCAGCTGACCGTTGAGGAACATGGTGCCGGTATGCGCACCGCCGGATTTTGCTTCCAGCGCTTCAATGAAAAACTTGCCGGTGCCTTCCTGCGAGCTGCCGGCGCCGTCGCCCACCGCAATCTTAAAGTTTTTGGCGGATACAGCGCCGGTGGTCAGCATCGCGGCGGCAGAAACGGCTGCGGTCAGCGTGCAGACCTTTTTGAGAAATGACATAACTTCCTCCCGTATTGTCATCTTGAAGACAAGGCGCGCGCTGGCACGCCCTCCATAGCGCTTGCACCAGTCCGATCCTGCCTTGCTGGCGAGAGGCTACATTGCGTTTCATGTTTCTAGAATGTAAACTTCTGATATCAAGGTTTCACAAATATCGAACTTTAAGATGAGCCGCAAAACACACGTCAAACATGTCGCCGATGCCGATCTGAAACTGCTCAGGGTGTTCAGGGCCGTGGCCGAAAGCGGCGGGCTGGCCGCCGCCGAGACCGAGTTGAACATCGGCAAATCGACCATTTCAAAATACATCGCCGACCTGGAGCTGCGGCTGGATCTGAAGCTGTGCAACCGCGGCCCGGCGGGGTTCTCGCTGACGGACGACGGCAGCAAAGTGCTGAAATCCGCCGAGGGACTGCTAACCTCGGTGTCGGATTTCCGCGCCGAAGTGAACGAGATCAAGCAGCAGATGGCCGGCACCATCCGGATAGCCCTGTTCGACCAATGCGCCTCCAACCCCGAAGCCTTTGTGCCGGGCGGGATCCGGGTCTTTAACAAGGCCGCGCCTGCGGTGGAGATCGAACTGTCGCTGGAGCCGCCGAACCTGATTGAAACCAAGGTGATCAGCGGCCAGCTGGATATCGGCATCCTGGCGCTGCACCGGCCTTCTCCCAGCCTGGATTACATGCCGCTATATGGAGAAAACATGTTTCTTTATTGCGGCAAGGGGCATCCGTTCTTTGACTGCGACCACACCAGCCTGGGCCTGCGGGATGTGCAGGCGATGAATTATGCAGGCATCCGGGTAAATTCACCCAACCTGCATGTGGGGCAGAAACTGGGCTTCCGCCGCTCTGCCAAGGTGCAGAACGAACAGGCGCTGGCGATCCTGATCATGTCGGGCAGCTATCTGGGATTTCTGCCGGATCACCTGGCCGCCGGTTTTGTCGGCAGCGGCCTGATGCGCAAAGTCCTGCCCAGAGACGTCTTTTACCGCAGCCAGTTTGCCGCCGTCACCCGCAAGCGGCCCGCGGTAAACCGTATCACCAAACTGTTTCTGGACACGCTGGTTGCGGCGCACTCGGGGCAGGCAGCAGAGGTTTGATGCAGCTCAGCCGCCGCGCAGCTGCTCCGGCAAAATCCGACGCAGATCAACCCGAACCGGCCAGTTCCGGCCGCTGACCCCGTGCCTAAATGATGTCCAGCGACACCTTGACCCGGTCCATTACAACCGACGAGGTAAAGCGGCTGACATTGGATTCATCAAAGAAATACTCCTGGGTGAAGGCCTCATATTCCTTGATATCGCCCACGATGATCACAAGGATGAAATCAGCCTCGCCAGTGGTGTAATAGCATTGCTGCACCTGACTGGCCTGGCGCATCTTGCGCTTGAAGGCGTCCAAGTGCATCCGGCTTTCGCGCTCCAGAACCACTTGCACGATCACCGTCATCTCCCGCCCCAGCCGGGCCGGGGACAGAATGGCGATTTCCTTTTCGATCACACCGGTATCGCGGAGCTTTTTCAACCGTTTCTGCACCGCCGGCGCCGACAGGCCGATCTCATGGCTGATGGCTTCGGCGGTCAGTTGCGCGTTGGACTGTATCAGCCGGAGGATATCGTGGTCTTTTTCATCCATAGCTGATTTTTCCCCTGCTTCGGCAGGAATGACAACTCGAATCCGCAAGACCGCGGACGCACGGGGCTGGAAAATCTGCAGCCATCGCGCTCAAAGACGCGCGCGAGAACCCTGATTTAACGGGGAGGCCGTCGCCGACCGGATGGTGTCTGAGGTCTGCGTCGGCTGCCACAACAGCCATGCCGCATCCCCGAAAACCGATTGGCAGCAGGCGGTCTGGACATCGCCATTGCCGAGGCGGACCGGCAGGATGAAATCGGCGCAATTGGCAGAACACTTGTGGAAATGCAGGGGGGACCTGAAAAAGGCCCGCAACGCCGACCAGGAACGTGCGGAAACACAGCGCCAGCAACAAAAGGTGGTGGACAGCTTGCGCACCGGGTTGTCGCGCCTGTCCAAGGTCGACTTTGCCTTCCATCTGACCGAGGCCTTCCCGGAAGAACATGAAGAACTGCGCCTGGACTTCAACCTGACCTCCGAAACGCTGAGTTCTACTGTAGCCCAGGTGATTGGGGCGGCAGGCAGCATCCGCAATGGCGCCGCTGAGATAAGCCAGGCGTCGGGCGACCTGTCGCACCGCACCGAAAGCCAGGCAGCCACGCTGGAACAGACCGCTGCGGCGCTGGATGAGCTGACCGCTTCGGTCAAATCCGCTGCCGAAGGCGCCAGCAGTGTTGAAACCACCATGGCGGAGGCACGCTTGCAGGCCGAATCCAACCGCACCATTGTGCAAAATGCCGTCACCGCCATGGCGGAGATCGAACAAAGCTCGAAACACATTTCGCAAATCCTCAGCGTGATCGACGACATCGCTTTCCAGACCAAAGACGCGGCGATGGAGATCAAGACGCTGATCGGCGACAGCTCAAGATAAGTAGAGCGCGGTGTCGATCTGATCGGCAAGGCAGGCGAGGCGCTGCAAAGCACTGTCGAGCAGGTCGCCCTTACTTCTCAGCTGGTATCCGGCATTGCCGAAGGTGCGGCCGGGCAATCGACCGGGCTGAATGAGATCAACACAGGTGTCATCCAGTTGGACCAAGTCACCCAGCAGAACGCAGCCATGGTGGAAGAGGCCACCGCAGCCGGCCACATGCTGAACACTGATGCCGGCAAACCCTCGGAACTGGTGGCGCATTTCCGGGTAACCGGCGGCAGTGCTGCCCCCGCTCCGGCCATCGCTGCTCTCCAGCCGGGGCCTTCTGCGCATGGCGATGATGACTGGGAAACCGAGACCGCCCGGCGCCTTGCGCGGCTCCCGAAACCGGCCGCGGAAATGCCGCCCGGAATCTCTGGCAGGAATTCCAGCGCCGCCTTGACAGCACCGTACCCGATGGTGCCGCGTCCCGGCTGCCGCATTCGGACGGCCAGGGGAACGATTCTCCGCGGCCCGCGCACCCGCAAAAACGCCTCGCAGAAAGTTACCCGGCCTTTGCGGGCGCTTCACCCAAGGGCAGCTTGAGGCCGGGGCACTCCCTGCAAGATCCCCAAATTCGAATGTGTTCCTACATGACGGTTTGCGCCACCCAGGCTTGCATTTCCGGAACACATACGGTGGCAAACACACGAATAATAAGGGAAAACCCGCGGCTGCCACCGATGGGATCTGAAATTCAAATTTGCGGCATCAAGTTTCCCGGAATTCCGGAAAACTTCATTTGCGATAGGCTTGCGGTACACACTTTTTCAGGACTTTCCTGATTAACACACCTATAGGCCCCGGCTGCAACCGGTGCGCCGCCGCTAGCAGGAGACCTTCGCCAATGCCCCGGACCACGAAATTGCCGCTCAAGCTGAAGCTGCCGCTGATCATGGTAGCGCTGACCGGGGCCTTCCTCGTTATCGTGTCACTGCTGGTTTATTCAATGGCTGAGCGCAGCATCCGGGAAAACGCCTTTGCCGCGCAAAAGATAGAAGCCAAATCCGGCGCTCAGGCGCTGGAATTCCTGATCAGGGCAGCCCGGTCCGATGTTTCCAGCCTGGCCGGCCAGCCCGCAGTATTCCGGGCGATCGGCAACTTCGAACGGGTGATCGGCATGGTCGAAGAAGACGACCCGATCGCCTATCTGAAACAGACCTATGCCGCAGAAAACCCGCATCCAGCGCAGCAGCGCGAGGAGCTGACAGACGCGGGCGACGGCAGCTATTACAACCAGTCGCATGTCACCTATCACCCCACTTTCCTGCAAAGCCTGCGCCTGAACGGCTATCAGGACCTTTATCTGATCAGCGCCAAGGGGCAGGTGGTCTACTCGGTCAAAAAGCAGGATGACTTTCTGACCGGTATCGCGCCGGATGCGGACAGCGGACTGGCCCAAGCATTCAAAGCCGCACTGCAGGCAGAGGCCGGAACGGTGGTCGCCGCAGACTTTGCCGCCTACAGCCACAGTCCCGATGGCGTTGCAGCCTTCCTGGCCGCGCCCGTCTTCTCCAAACGCAAACAGATAGTCGGCGTTATCGCCGTGCAGCTGGGCACCAAGGGCGTCGTCACTGCGCTGACCAGCAATCTGTCGGGCGGCACGCATCAGAACATTTTTGTTGCCAGCAGCGACGGCCTGGCCCGCAGCCCGTCCTCGGTTGAGGGATTGTTCCCGGTGCTGCAGAAAATGCCGGACACCCCGCAGATCCAGGCCGCCAAGGCGCGCGAAGCCGGCCAGTTTGAGGCGGTTGCCTCCTCTCTGGGCGAACGTGCCATAGCTCTGGTGATGCCGCTGGAGCTGCCCGGCTTTGACTGGTCGCTGGTACTGGAAACCGACGAACACACTGCCTTTGCCGTGGTTGAACGCATCCGGCTGATTGCCGCCGGGCTGATCGGCGCCGCTCTGCTGGCAGCCATCGGCGTGTCCTGGCTGGCGGCGCGCAGCGTCACCCGCCCGATCCATGCCCTGCGCGAGGCCACAAATGCGCTGGCGGACAACAACTATGACACCGACATACTGGGCCGCGACCGCGGTGACGAGCTGGGCGACCTGGCCCGCAGCCTTGACAGTTTCCGCGGCAAGCTGAAGGAGGCCGACGCCGCAGCGGCGCGCGAAGTCGAGGCCGCCCGCCACACCGCTGCTGTGGTCGACAGTATGAGCGCAGCCTTGTCCGAGCTGCAGCGCGGCAACCTGACCTGTGACATTCAGGCGCCTTTTGACGGGCATTACGAGACCTTGCGGGAAAACTTCAACCGCAGCCTTGACCGGCTGCGCGGGTCTATGGGCGAAGTGGTGGAGGCGGCGGAAAACGTCGGGCGGTTCTCCGAGGAACAACGGGGCGCGGCTACCGAAATGGCCCATCGTACCGAAAGCCAGGCAGCGACGCTGGAAGAAACCGCCGGCGCCATCCGTGAGCTGACCGGCGGTATCCGCGACACCGCTGACCAAGCGGGCCGGATGGATGAAACCATGCGCGGCGCCCGCAGTGAAGCGGAACAAAGCACCGATGTGGTGACCTCTGCGGTGGCCGCGATGGACCAGATTCAGGAAGCCTCGTCTGAGATTTCCAAAATTATCAACATGATCGACGACATTGCCTTCCAGACCAACCTGCTGGCCCTCAATGCCGGGGTGGAGGCCGCCCGCGCAGGCCCCGCCGGCGCAGGCTTTGCCGTGGTCGCCTCCGAAGTGCGCGCCCTGGCGCAACGGGCCTCAAATGCGGCCGGACAGATCAAGGGACTGACCTCCGCCAGCGAGGAACACGTGGCAAATGGCGTCGCGATGGTGGGCCGTGCGGGGGACGCGCTGACCAGCATCATCGAACAGGTCTCGGCGGTATCCGGGCTGGTCACCGACATTGCCGACGGTGTGCGCACCCAATCGCGCGGGCTGGAAAAAATCGACGGCGCCATGCACCAGCTGGACAATATGACTCAGCAGAATGCCGCCATGTCCGAGGAAGCCGCGGCTGCCAGCCAGCTGCTGCAAAATGAATCGCACAGCCTGACTGGTATCATTGGCCGGTTTGATCTGGGCAGCGGCAGCGCCGCCCCCGCAGCCAGCCACGAGGTCAACAACGCCCCCGGCCGCCTGAGTGCCTAATACCAAACCTGACTGGCTGATGTTCCGCCTCCGCCAGTCAGAAGACAACCTGCAAACCGGCCGCTCTTTCAACATAATCATGTTTACAGGCTTTTTCATTGCAGCCGCAAAGCAGTAATGTCACCCATTGGCAAAGCAGAAGTGTCACTCTCCTCGCATAAGGCAGCGAGGACGAGCGGACTTGGGATGGGTGATGATGAGCGAGCGCGAGTTGAACCGCGTTGAGGTTCTGGCGCAGGTCGATGATGGTCGGTTGAGCGTTGATAATGCGGCGAACCTGCTGGATCTGACACGGCGGCAAATATTCCGGCTGTTGAAGCGGTACCGCCAGGACGGCGCATCCGCGATCCGTCACAAGGCGCGCGGCAAGCCTCCGAACAACCGGTTTCACAAAGCGAAGCGTGACTATGCTCTGAGCCTGATCAAAGAAAATTATTCTGATTTCGGCCCGACGCTGGCGGCTGAGATGCTGGGTGAGCATCACGGGATCAAGGTGTCCCGCGAGACCTTGCGCAAATGGATGATCAAAGACGGCCTTTGGCTGTCCCGCAAACAGCGGCGCCAGTTCCACCAGCCGCGCCTGCGCCGGGAATGTTATGGCGAGCTGATCCAGATCGACGGTTCCGATCATCGCTGGTTTGAGGATCGCGCGCTGCGCTGCACCCTGCTCGTCTTCATTGATGATGCCACCAGCACCTTGATGGAATTGCGTTTTGTGAAGTCGGAAAGCACCTTCAGTTATTTCGAGGCGCTGGAAAGTTATCTGGTTCAGCATGGCCGTCCGGTGGCCTTTTACAGCGACAAGCACACCGTGTTCCGCGTGGCTAAAACCGATGCCAGGAACGGCGCAGGCATGACCCGGTCCGGGCGCGCGCTGAATGAGCTGAACATCGAGATCCTCTGCGCAAACAGCTCTCAGGCCAAAGGCCGGGTTGAACGGGCGAACCGGACGCTTCAGGACCGGCTTGTCAAAGAGCTGAGGCTGGCGGGTACTTCCGACATGGAGGCCGGAAACGCCTTTCTTGAAGGCTTCAAGAACCGCTTCACCGCCAAATTTGCCAAGGCTCCGGCCAAACCGGATAACCTGCACCGGGCGCTGAATGTGGAGCCGGACCGGCTGGCAGAAGTTCTATGCTGGCGTGAGAACCGATATGTCGGCAAGCAGCTCACATTTTCCTATGACCGCAAGCGGATCATGCTGGAAGGTAACCGTCGTTTGCGCCCCACGTTGTAGCGGCCAT
>NZ_JAKFZM010000039.1:0-39354 GCF_021654205.1 Leisingera sp. MMG026
ACCCTCACAAACGGACCAGAAGGTGCGGGGTTGTAAGTGCCGGGCCAAGGGAGATGATCACCGGCAGACAGCTGAGCCGGGAAATTGAGCCGTGCGGTGCAGAAAGCCGCAGCGCTGGCCGGTGGCCGGGCACGACAGGCCGCCGGAATTCGGGTATCAGCTCCAGCCCTTGCGGAAGAAATGCGGGGAGGCGCCGAATTTGCGTTTGAACTGGCGTGAGAAATGCGTGGCCGAGTTGAAACCCGAGGCCAGGGCAATTTCGGTAACACTCATCGAGGTTTCGTTCATCAGTGCAAAGGCGTGGCTGAGGCGCATGTCGAAATAGACATGCATCGGGCTTTGGTTCAGGTAGCGCGAGAACAGCCGCTCCAGCTGGCGGCGGGAGATGTCGAGCCGGTCGCAAAGTTCGCCGATCGACAACGGCTCCTCAATCGATTCCTGCATCAGCTGCAGCGCGTTCAACAGGCGCTGGTTGCGGCTGCCGATGGCCACCGCATAGTTCGATTTCTGCGGTGCCGCCTGGCCGCCGGAGCGCACATGCAGGCACATGTCAGCGACAATGATCGCCAGCTGCTTGCCGTGGCGTTCCTCGATCAGGTGCAGCATCATGTCGGTGGCCGCATTGCCGCCGCCGCAGGTCATCAGCGGGCCGGAGATTTCAAAGATATTGGGGGACGGGTCCAGATTCGGGTAGCTTTCCAGGAAACCCGGCTGGTTTTCCCAGTGCAGCGTGAATTTGTGGTTCTTGATCAGCCCGGCCTGGGCCAGGGCAAAGGCACCAGTGCAGATGCCCCCGATGGAGCGGCCAAAGCGGCTTTCGCGGCGCAGCCAGTTCAGGGTGATCTCGCTGGCCGTATTTTGCGGCTCCACACCGGCGCAGACAAAGCCCAGCGAATCCGAGGGCAGCGGCTGCAGCGGTGTGTCCGGCGTGATCACCATACCGTTGGAGCAATGCAGCGGCTGGCCGTCTTCGGTCATGATGTACCAGCGGTACAGCCGGGTGCCGGTCACCTGGTTGGCAATGCGCAAAGGTTCGATGGCGGCGGCCACCGGCAGCATTGTTGCCTTGGGCAGCAGCAGGAAGTAAAAATCCTGCGGCTCGCCTTCGAAGGGAACGGCGAGATTGGCGGCGGCGCCTTTCTGAACGAAACTGTCATCAGCCATGGCGGAACCCCAGCACGGCACCCGGGATTTGGCCTCCCCGGGTGGAATTCGGACTTGAGTTTGTTTCCTAAGGTGCTGCCGGGCGCCGCAGCCCGAGAATAGCGACAGCGTTCCAGCGGATTGCGACACTGTATGCAGCTTTGCGGCACCGTAAAATGGCCGCCGCCCCTTGCAGCTCAAAAGTGGCGATACTAAGACTCAGGTAACACACTGTCGGGTATGGTGCCGGACATAAACAACGCAGGCAGGTCGAAATGATTGATCCCAGAGAAACATACATGAATACCCTGGTCCCGATGGTGGTGGAGCAGACCAGCCGGGGCGAGCGGGCCTATGACATTTTTTCCCGCCTGCTGAAGGAGCGGATCATCTTTCTGAATGGTCCGGTGCATGACGGGATGAGTTCGCTGATCGTGGCGCAGCTGCTGCATCTTGAGGCGGAAAACCCGTCCAAGGAAATCTCAATGTACATCAACAGCCCCGGCGGCGTGGTGACGAGCGGCCTGTCGATCTATGACACCATGCAGTACATCAAACCCAAGGTTTCGACCCTGGTGATCGGCCAGGCGGCCTCGATGGGGTCGCTGCTGCTGACCGCCGGCGAAAAAGGCATGCGGTTCAGCCTGCCCAATTCCCGGGTGATGGTGCACCAGCCTTCCGGCGGGTTCCAGGGCCAGGCGACCGATATCATGATCCACGCCGAGGAAACCCTGAAGCTGAAGAAGCGCCTGAACGAGATCTACGTCAAACACACCGGCCAGGAATACGACAAGATTGTCGACGCGCTGGAGCGGGACAATTTCATGGCGCCGGAAGAAGCCAAAGAGTTCGGCCTGATCGATGAGATCGTCGAAAACCGCGCCAAGGGCGACGAAGAGCAGGCGTAACGCCTGGCGTTGTGAACAGCCGTGTGCCCCGTGTTTGAAATGGGGCGCACTTTCACATTGTGGCGGCCTAAGCACTCGCTTAAGCTGGCAGAAAGTTGAGTAGCCCCGCAGTGCGGGAGCAGCGGACCGGGCGGACTGAAAGGTAGACCATGGCGACGAATTCAGGCGGCGACAGCAAAAACACCCTCTATTGCAGCTTCTGCGGCAAGAGCCAGCATGAAGTGCGCAAGCTGATCGCAGGCCCCACCGTGTTCATTTGCGATGAATGCGTTGAACTGTGCATGGATATCATCCGTGAAGAAACCAAGGCTTCCGGGCTGAAGGCCACCGACGGGGTGCCGACTCCCAAGGACATCTGCCAGGTTCTGGATGACTATGTGATCGGTCAGGCCACCGCCAAGCGGGTGCTGTCGGTTGCGGTGCACAATCACTACAAACGTTTGAACCACGCCCAAAAGGCCGGGTCGGACATTGAACTGGCGAAATCCAACATCCTGCTGATCGGCCCCACGGGTTGCGGCAAGACCTTGCTGGCGCAGACGCTGGCGCGGATCCTGGATGTGCCCTTTACCATGGCGGATGCCACCACGCTCACTGAGGCCGGTTATGTGGGCGAGGATGTCGAGAACATCATCCTGAAGCTGCTGCAGTCGTCCGAGTACAACGTCGAGCGCGCGCAGCGCGGCATCGTCTATATCGACGAGGTCGACAAGATCACCCGCAAGTCTGAAAACCCCTCGATCACCCGCGACGTATCGGGGGAGGGCGTGCAGCAGGCGCTGTTGAAACTGATGGAAGGCACCGTTGCCTCGGTGCCGCCGCAGGGCGGGCGCAAGCATCCGCAGCAGGAATTCCTGCAGGTGGACACCACCAATATCCTGTTCATCTGCGGCGGTGCTTTTGCCGGGCTGGACAAGATCATCTCGGCCCGCGGCAAGGGGTCTGCGATGGGCTTTGGCGCGGACGTGCGCGACAACGATGACCGCGGTGTCGGCGAAGTGTTCCAGGAACTGGAGCCGGAAGATCTGCTGAAATTCGGGCTGATCCCTGAATTTGTCGGCCGTCTGCCGGTCTTGGCAACGCTGGAAGACCTGGACGAGGACGCGCTGGTCATCATCCTGACCCAACCCAAGAACGCTCTGGTCAAACAGTATCAGCGCCTCTTCGAGCTTGAAGACACCGAACTGGACTTCACCGACGAGGCGCTGAGCGCGATTGCCAAGAAAGCAATCGAACGCAAGACCGGTGCCCGCGGGCTGCGGTCGATCATGGAGGATATCCTGCTGGATACCATGTTCGATCTGCCGGGCATGGACAGCGTGACCAAGGTGGTTGTCAACGAGGAGGCGGTGACCTCGGATGCGCAGCCGCTGATGATCCACGCGGACGCCGAGAAAGAGCCGGCCTCGGCCGGTTGAATGGCTAGTCAATAGATCAAACGGCGCGGTATTATCCGCGCCGTTTGCTGTTTGGGGGCCGGTTGGATGGGGGCGCTGCCCCCGCAGCGGCGGGCCGCTGCGCCCCCGGGATATTTCGGGCAAGAGGAAGGAGCAGGGCAGTGATCAAACGTATTTCTTCAGGCGGTGAGTTTGAGGCTAAGATCGGCTATTGCCGCGCTGTTGCGGCTGGCGGCTTCGTGCATGTGGCAGGCACCGTCGGGCAGGGCGATGATGTGGTGGCACAGTGCAAATCTGCGCTTGAAACCATTGGCGGTGCCTTGCAGAAGGCGGGCGCTGGCTTTGCCGATGTGGTGCGGGTGAACTATTACCTGCCGGATGCGGCGGAGTTCGAACCCTGCTGGCCGGTTCTGGCTGAGGTCTTTGGCGCCAACCCGCCTGCGGCAACAATGATCGAGTGCAACCTGATCGATCCCAAGTTCCGCATCGAGATTGAAGTGACAGCTTTGGCTCCGGCGGAAGGCTGATCCCGCAAGGCGCCCGTAAATCCGCGTGAAGCAAAACTGCCAATTCCCGCCTGGGTTCTTCCAGAGGGGCGCAAGCCACTGGACCTTGGCGGGAAATTGGGCCATATCAGAAACGGATAAATCCGGAGGCACCGATGGGAATCCTGAACACACTTCTGAGCGCTGTGACATGGTGGAACGGCGCCACCCTGAACACCCGGATGTTCACCGCCCGCAAGGGCATCAAGGTGGGCGAGGATGATCAGGGCAATGTGTTCTACCGCAATGCCGATGACAGCAAGCGCTGGGTGATGTTCAACGGGGAAGTTGAAGCCTCGCGCGTCAGCCCCGACTGGCACGGCTGGCTGCACCGCACTTTTGACGAGCTGCCCAGCGAAAAGCCCTTGAAGCACAAGGCCTGGGAAAGGCCGCATCAGGAAAACCTGACCGGCACCATGATGGCCTATGCACCGGCCGGGTCGATCCGCGCAGGCGGCGAACCCAAGCAACGCCGCGATTATGAGGCCTGGGTGCCCGAATAAAACATCTGCCAGAAGGCTGATTTCATGTCCCACAATCCTACCGAAGTTTTTGCCGGCGGCGTCGTGCTGGCTGCTGCTGTTGCTTTTGCCGTCTATGCCGGCCAGGCGGCCGGCCTGTCGCGCGGCGGCGCGACCTATGACTTGAACGCGTCTTTCCGCTCGCTGGAAGGGGTCAGTGTCGGCACCGACGTTCGGCTGGCCGGGGTCAAGATCGGCACCGTGACCGGCGTCGGCCTGAACCCGGAAACCTTCCGCGCAGATACTATGTTCTCTGTTAATGAAGGCATCGAAATCCCGGATGACAGCGCGGTGGTGATCTCTTCCGAAGGGCTGCTGGGCGGTAACTTTGTTGAGATCATGCCCGGCGGTTCGCCCTTTGCTTTTGAAGCAGGGGATGAGATCGAGGATACGCAGGGTGCGGTCAGCCTGATTTCGCTGCTGGTCAAATTTGTCGCCGGCGGCGGCGAGGGCGATTCTTGATGCGCTTTGCCGCGGCAGTAATGGCTTGTGCGCTGGCCGTGCCGGCCTGGGGTCAGGAGCAGCCGGCGGCGCAGGGCAGTGCTGCGGTGCTAAGGGCGCTGGACAAGGTCAACGGCCATACCATGGATGCGGAAGTGGCGATCGGCGGCAGTTCGGAAATGTTCGGCCTGCTGGTGACCGTGTCGGACTGCCGCTATCCGGCGGAGAACCCGACCGGGGATGCCTTTGCCTATCTGACCGTGCGGGACCCCGACGATGGTGCGATGCATTTTCAGGGCTGGATGGTGGCGTCCAGCCCGGCACTCAACGCGCTGGACCACAACCGCTATGATGTCTGGGTCATGCGCTGCAGCAGCAGCTGAGGTGCGGGCACAGCAGGCCGGGCAAAATTAGCATCCGTTTTCAGGGCCTCGCGCAATAGGGCCCGGTAACGCGCGCGGGTAACCTCAATTCCGCCAAGCGACGCAAGATGCGCGGTCAGGAATTGCGTGTCGCACAGCCTGTAGCCCGCCTGCCGCAGCCTGTCAGTCAAATAGGCCAGCGCCACTTTGGAGGCATCCCGGCGGCGCGAGAACATGCTTTCGCCAAAAAACGCACCGCCCAGAGAGACGCCATAGGTGCCGCCGGCCAGGATGCCGTCCTGCCAGACTTCAAGCGAATGGGCGTTGCCCATCAGGTGCAGATCCAGGTAGCGGTCGCGGATTTCCCCGTTGATCCAGGTCTCGGCCCGGTCGGCGCAGCCGTCTACGACGCCGCCGAAATCCCGGTTCACGGTGATCTCAAAGCCGCCGTTGCGGATCCGTTTGGCCAGCGAGCGGGAGATGCGGAAGCCATCCAGCGGCAGAATGCCACGCCGCTTGGGATCGACCCAGAAAATCTCGGGGTCGTCGCGGTGTTCGGCCATCGGAAAAACACCGGCAGAATAGGCGTGCAGCAATAGGTCCGCAGTTAAGCTCATGGTGCTGGCCAGTATAACGGGAAAAGGCAGGCAAATGTAAAACGGGGCGCAGCCAGTGGCGCGCCCCGCTGAAGTTATCCGGGCTGGTTTTCTTCCAGCCAGCGTTCCAGCCAGTGAATGCCGTAGTCGCCGGTGTGGATATCCTGTTCCTGCAGCAGCGCATGGAACAGCGGCACGGTGGTGTCGATGCCGTCGATGATCAGCTCGCCCAAGGCCCGGTTCAGGCGCGCCAGCGCCTCGGTCCGGTCGCGGCCGTGCACGATCAGCTTGCCAATGAGCGAGTCGTAATAGGGCGGGATCGAGTAGCCGTCATAGAGCGCCGAATCCATCCGCACCCCTAATCCGCCGGGGGCGTGGTACTGGGTGATCTTGCCCGGGCAGGGCGAAAAATTCGGCAGTTTCTCGGCGTTGATCCGGACCTCGATGGCGTGGCCGTTGATTTCCAGATCGTCCTGGGTAAAGGACATCGGCAGGCCTTCGGCCACCCGGATCTGTTCGCGTACCAGATCGACGCCAAAGATGGCCTCGGTCACCGGGTGCTCCACCTGCAGGCGGGTGTTCATCTCGATGAAATAGAACTCGCCGTCTTCATAGAGGAACTCGACGGTGCCGGCGCCGGAATAGCCCATCTTGCCAATGGCGTCGGCGCAGATTTTGCCGATGCGGGCGCGTTCTTCCGGGGTGATGCAGGGGCCGGGGGCCTCCTCGAACACCTTCTGGTGGCGGCGCTGCAGCGAGCAGTCGCGCTCGGCCAGGTGAACGCCGACGCCTTTGCCGTCGCCAAAGACCTGTACTTCGATGTGACGCGGTTTCTGGAGGTACTTCTCCATATAGACTTCGTCATTGCCGAAGGCAGCCTTGGCTTCCGAACGGGCAGTGGAGAAGGCGGTCGCCAGCTCTTTTTCGTTCAGAGCCACTTTCATGCCGCGGCCGCCGCCGCCGGCGGTGGCCTTGATTATCACCGGATAGCCCATATCTGCAGCGGCTTTCTTGGCCGCGGCAATATCGGGCACGCCGCCCTCGGATCCCGGAACAACCGGAATACCAAGGTTCTGGGCGGTTTCCTTGGCGGTGATCTTGTCGCCCATGGTGCGGATATGCGCAGCCGAGGGGCCGATGAAGGTCAGCCCGTGGTCTTCGATGATCTGCACAAAGTTGGCGTTTTCCGACAGGAAGCCGTAGCCCGGATGAATCGCCTGGGCGCCGGTGATCTCGGCAGCCGAGATGATAGCCGGGATCGACAGGTAGCTTTGGGTGCCGGACGGCGGCCCGATGCAGACCGATTCATCGGCCATGCGCACGTGCATTGCGTCGGCATCCGCAGTGGAATGCACCGCAACCGATTTGATGCCCATTTCCCGGCAGGCACGGATCACGCGCAGGGCGATCTCGCCGCGGTTGGCAATCAGGATCTTGTCAAACATGCCAGATCCTTACTCGATGATGGCCAGGGGGGTTCCGAATTCAACGGCGGCGCCGTCTTCAACCAGAATGCGCTTCACGGTGCCCGATTTCGGCGCCGGAATGTGGTTCATGGTTTTCATGGCCTCGACGATCAGCAGGGTGTCGCCTTCGCTGACCTGCTGGCCAACAGAGATAAAGGCGGGCGAGCCGGGTTCGGCCTGCAGATAGACGGTGCCGACCATCGGCGATGTCACGGCGCCGGGGTGGCTGGCCGGATCTTCGCTGGCGGCTGCGGGGGCTGCGGCGGCGGCAGGGGCAGCGGCTGCAACCGGAGCAGCGGCGGCAGGCATCGCAACCTGCACCGGCGCGGCTATGGCGGTCTGGCGGGAGACACGCACATTCAGGCTGTCGTCGTCGCCGTAGTCCCGCTTGACCTGCAGTTCGGTCAGATCGTTTTCGCGCAGCAATTCCGCCAGCGCCTTGATGAATGCCACGTCAGCTTCGTGAGATTTGTTTGTCATATTGTCCTCAGCCAATTCCGACAGGCCCGCCAGGGCAGGCGGGCCGGAAATTAGGGCGCTTATAGGGCAAGGATTACCGCAAGGAAAGCACCGTCGATCCGGGCTGTAACATGGAGGCAGATAATCGGATTTGCAATTGCCGGACCGTATTTTGTCTCACAGCGGCATGCCCGTCAGTTTGGCCACCAGTTCCGGCAGCTTGCGGGCGGCGAATTTTTGCAGCAGATGCGCCCGGTGGCTTTCCACTGTGCGGTAGGACAGATCAAGCTGCTGGCCGATTTCCTTGGCCGACAGCCCCTTGCAGGTGAGGATCGCCACTTCGCGTTCGCGCGGGGTAAGCGAGACCACCGGGCGGTCCTCGGATATATCTGCAAAGGACCAGATGCCGGTCTGAAACGGCGCCTGCGGTGTGACCGAGCGGCCGCGCACCCGGCACCAGAACAATGCGCCTGCGCGGCGGCGCATGATACGCTCGTCGCTGTAACTGCCGCTTTGCGCCTCGGGCTGTTGCAGCAGGGTGCCGATACGGTTGAAATCCTCCTGGCTGGGGTACAGCCCTGAAATCGGCATGCCGGTGTATTCACCGGGAGTACCGCCGAAGGTGGAGGCAAACTGCAGGTTGCACCGCGTGATGACGCGGCGTTCCAGCACGGCAAGGCCCACAGGGGCATGGTCAAAGGCAAGATCGCTCATATGGTGTTTCTACCCCGGCCTTTCTGCGGAATTGAAGGGGGTGTTTGCGTGCCGCGATGCACGCCGACGGGCAAGCCGGAGGGAACAGCGGATGAACATTGCAGTGTGGTTGCAGCGCATGGCAGCGGCAGAGGCGGCGCGGCCTGCGTTGTTTCTGGGACAGGAGCAGATTGCGGACTACTCAGGCTTTCACACCCGCGCGGCGTCGGTGGCCGGCTGGCTGCAGATGCAGGGTGTGCAGCCGGGGGACCGGGTCGGCATATTCATGAAGAATTGCCCGGACTATCTGATCACGCTTTACGGCATTTGGTATGCGGGGGCGGCGGCGGTGCCGGTCAATGCCAAGCTGCACGGCAAGGAGGCGGAGTATATCCTGCAAAACTCCGGTGCGGGGCTGGTGTTTACCTCGCCCGGGCTGACGGAGGCTGTTGCAGCAACAGAGGCGGTTGTGCGCTGTGTGGACATCACGGGGCCGGACTATGCCGCTGCCCTGGAAGCGCAGCCTGTGGCTGAACCTGTTTTCCGTGCCCCCGAAGATCTGGCCTGGCTGTTCTACACCTCTGGCACCACCGGGCGGCCCAAGGGGGTGATGATCACCCACCGGATGCTGATGACCATGGCAATCGCCTATTTCGCCGATGTGGATCAGGTCAGCGCTGAAGATCAGGCGCTTTATGCGGCACCGATGAGCCATGGGGCGGGGATTTATGCAATTCAGCATGTTCTCGCGGGGGCAGCGCATGTCTGCCCGGTGTCGGGCGGCTTTGACGAGGCGGAGATCTTTGACCTGGCAGCGCATTTCGGGCGCGTCCATATGTTTGCAGCGCCGACGATGGTCACAAGGATGACTTCGGAAGCCAAGCGGCTGGGCCGCAAGGGCGAGGGGTTGCGCACAGTGATTTACGCAGGCGGGCCAATGTATACGGCCGACATTGTGGAGGCGGTGGAGCATTTCGGCCCGGTCTTTGTGCAGGTCTACGGCCAGGGCGAATGCCCGATGGCGATCACCGCGCTGCCGCGGCATGCCGTGCAGGACCGCGCACATCCGCGCTGGCGTAAGCGGCTGGCCAGTGTCGGCAGGGCGCAAAGCGTGGTTGAGGTGCGGATCGGCACGCCGGAGGGGGATTTCCTGCCCGTCGGCAGCCACGGCGAGATCATGGTGCGCGGCGATGCGGTGATGCCGGGCTATTGGAACAACCCGGAGGCCACCGCCAGAACACTGGTCAATGGCTGGCTGATGACCGGCGATATGGGGGTTTTGGACACCGACGGCTATCTCACCCTGCAGGACCGCTCCAAGGACATGATCATCACCGGCGGTTCCAACGTCTATCCGCGCGAGGTGGAGGAAGTCTTGTTGCTGCACCCTGACGTGCGCGAGGTCTCAGTCGTGGGCCGGCCCCATGCGGATTGGGGCGAGGAAGTGGTGGCCTTTGTTGTGGGGGAGGCGGCAGAAGCCGCGCTGGATGACCTTTGCAGCAGCCGGATCGCCCGGTTCAAACGCCCCAAGGCATACCTGCGCATCGAAGCGCTGCCCAAGAACAACTATGGCAAGGTGCTGAAAACCGAGCTGCGCAAGCTGCTTTGACTGCGGGTTCAGGCGGAGCGGGCGGCAGGGTCCTGGCCCGCGGCCGGCTGGCGCTGTCCCATCATGGTGTCGATCAAAAGGCTCATCAGCTCCGCCCGGTTGCCGGTGCCGGATTTGCGGTAGATTGCATTCAGCTGCGCCTTGACGGTGCCTGCGGCGCTGCCGCGCAGGGCGGCGATTTCAGCCGTGGACATGCCCTTTACCAAAAAGGCCGCCACGTCCAGCTCGGCCGGAGTCAGAGCCCAGTTGGCAAATTCCGCATTGATGACGTCCTGCACTGCGGCCTGGGCTGCGCTCAGGTTGTCCTCCAGATGCGCCTTGCGCCGCATCAGCCGCATCAGGATGCGGGTCTCGATCACGATCGCGGCCACCAGGGCAATTGCTGCCAGCCCTTCGATATAGGCATGCGGGCCTTCGCCCGGATCTGACTCTGCGCCTTCCAGCCCGCCGAGGTCAGCAGCCATGTCGCCCAGAAACACCGCCGCGCACAGGGCTTGCACGGCGATGACAGCAATCAGGATCCAGGGCCGGGCCGGGTCTTGCCGGTTTTGGCGCATCGTTATGTCCCCGCTGATCTGTCTGGCAGGTTCTTGTAACCGGTGATCATGGCGCGGGCCAGCCTGACTTTGGTGCGGCGGGTCTCAAACAGGACCGCACCCGCATGCAGCAGGACCGAGATTTCCGCCCAGGTGACAAGGACTTCGTGCAACTCCTCCGGCCAGCCTGCGCTGATCAACAGCGGCACTGTCAAAAGCCAGCCGGTCAGCGCAATGCCCAGCAGTGTCAGCAACAGGTTGCAGATCATCAGCGCACCCAGGGGAGAATGCCCCTTGTGACAATTCCTGCGCCCTGCCGCGATGTCCGCCAGATGGCCGGCAGCAGCGCCAAGGTCGGGCCTGAAGCTTGAAAAACGGGCGTAACGGCTGCCAATCAATCCCCAGAGCAAACGGATACCCAGCAACGCGGCGATGAAGTATCCGATGGTTTGATGAAGAGTTCCATCGGGGTCGGTAAACAGCGCGTTGGCGGCAAAACCCGCGGCAAGCAGCCAATGAACCAGCCGGACCACAGGGTCCCAGATGTATAAGTTTTTCATGTTGTATCCTTCCGGCTCCGGGGTTTCTGAAATGCACCCGGAGCCGTTCAAATTGGCAGGATCAATCGTCTTCGCTGTCTTCCTCGATCTTCACGACTTCGATCTGATCATTCAGGTGGAACTCGTATGCTTTGCCGTTTTTGGTGGCTTCGGCCTCGAACAAACCGTCTTCGGCTTCGATTTCGGTGACCACGTATCCTTGACCGGTCAGCAGGTCGCGAATCTTGGCTTCGGTATCCGGGCTGGGAGCGGTTTCTGACGCCATGGCCGCTGCGGCCGGCAGGGCGAGGGCGAGGGCCAGGAGTTTGATGGGATTGCGCATGATGTTGTCCTTTCTGCGATGCTGCCGCGCTGGAGAAGCGCGAGCAGTGACAGCGACATCGGGGTCACTGCGGTCAGGCAGAATAGGAGCGGGGTCTGATTGGTGCAGAAAACCGCGGCGTATAACCATGGTTTACAGTTCAAATCAGGGGCCGGGAGGGATTGCTGCAAAAAGGAGAGGCCAGACCTGACAAGGTCCGGCCTCAATCACCCGGCGCCGGAGCGCGGCGGGGCGGAGATTGCTTTGAGATGCGTCTCAGATTGCCAGGTATTCGGCGCGCAGCTCTTCGTTTTCCAGAACCTCTGCGGCGGTTCCGTCAAAGACGATGCCGCCGGTATCCAGGATCACCGCACGGTCCGCCAGTTCCAGGGCGCGGACGGCGTTCTGCTCGACAATGATTGTTGTCATGCCCTGTTCCTTGATGTGGATGAGGGTCTTTTCAATCTCGTCGACGATTACCGGGGCCAGGCCTTCGTAGGGTTCGTCCAGCAGCAGCACTTTGATGTCACGCGCCAGCGCGCGGGCAATCGCCAGCATCTGCTGCTCGCCGCCCGAGAGGGTCACGCCCTCCTGCTTGCGGCGTTCGCCGAGGCGCGGGAACAGATCGTAAAGACGCTCCAGCGACCAGCCGACGGGCGGTGCTATCTGCGCCAGCTGCAGGTTTTCCTCAACCGTCAGGCCGGGGATGATGCGGCGGTCCTCAGGCACCAGGCCCAGGCCCACGGATGCGGCCTCATAGGATTCCATCTTGTGCAGCGGTTTATGGTCCAGCCAGATTTCACCGCGGGTCACCATGGGAGAGCCGGTACGCGCGATGGATCGAAGGGTGGAGGTTTTGCCGGCGCCATTGCGGCCCAGCAGTGCCAGGATCTCACCCTCGTGGACGTTAAAGCTGATGCCCTGCACGATGTAGCTCTCGCCGTAGTAAGCATGGACATCCCAGACCGACAGGAAGGCCGGGGCTGTGGTGGCCGCATTGGCGCTTTTGGAGAAATCGGGTTTCACATTCATGGTGTTTCTCCTTTACGCGCTTTCGCCCAGATACGCTTCGCGCACCTTGGGGTTGCCGCGGATGTTTTGCGGATCGTCCTCGACCAGCGGGGTGCCCTGGGCCAGCACGGTGATCCGGTTGGCGAGGCTGAACACCACGTGCATGTCGTGCTCGATGATGGCGATGGTGATGTCGCGTTCATCCGAGATCTGTTTCAGAAGGTCGATCGTATTGTTGGTGTCGGCCCGCGCCATGCCCGCAGTGGGCTCATCCAGCAGCAGCAGGCGTGGTTCCTGGCTCAGGCACATGCCGATCTCCAGCCGCCGCTTGTCGCCGCGGGACATGGCAGCGGCGTGCATGTGCCGCTTGTCCGCCATGTTCATCTCTTCCAGCATATGCTCGGCCTTTTGCAGGATGTCGTTCTGCCGCAGAACTGAGGACAGGGCGTTCAGTTCAAATGCGCCGTCGCGCTTGGCAAAGCAGGGGATCATCATGTTCTCCAGCACTGTCAGGTCTCCGAAAATCTCTGGCGTCTGGAACACGCGGGAAATGCCCATCTGGTTGATTTCATAAGGTGCGCGCCCCAGCACCGACTGGCCGTCGAACATGACCGAGCCTGTGTCGGGGATCAGCTTGCCCACCAGGCAGTTCAGGAGGGTGGACTTGCCCGCGCCGTTTGGTCCGATGATCGCATGGACCGAGTTTTCCTGAACGCTGAGGTTCACGTTGGACAGGGCCTGCAGGCCGCCGAACCGTTTCCCCACGTCTTTGACTTCAAGGATACCCATTGTTTTGTCTCCTCATTCCGCGGGGTTGGTTTCGCCGGCAGCCTTGCCGCCGTCTTTGGACTTGCGGCGGCTGAGCCAGCCCTTGATCCGCTGGCCGCCTTCAACCAGGCCGCCGGGCAGGAAGATCACCACAAGCATGAACAGGATGCCGAGGGTCAAGTGCCAGCCCTTGCCGATGAAGGGGTGGATGATGAAGACCACAGCGTCTTCCATCCCGTCGGGCAGGAAGCTGAACCAGGTGTGCAGCACGTTGTCGTTGATCTTGGAGAAGATGTTTTCGAAGTATTTGATGAAGCCTGCGCCCAGCACCGGGCCGATCAGTGTGCCGGCACCGCCGAGGATGGTCATCAGCACCACCTCGCCGGAGGCTGTCCACTGCATCCGCTCGGCGCCCGCCAGCGGGTCCATGGAGGCCATCAGCCCGCCTGCAAGGCCCGCATACATGCCGGAGATCACAAAGGCCGCCAGGGTATAAGGCCGGGTGTTGAGGCCGGTGTAGTTCATCCGCTGCTGGTTCGACTTCACCGCCCGCAGCATCATGCCGAAAGGCGAGCGGAAGATGCGGATCGACAGGTAGAAGGCAGCCAGCATGATCAGCGCGCAGAGGTAGTAGCCCGCGTTGAACTGGAAGGCCCAGGGGCCAACAGCCATCTCGAAGGTGGAGCGCATTTCCAGGCCGAACAGATTGGTTACCGGGATCGAGCCGTCAGTGGTGGCGGAGACGCCCAGGATGCGGGGGTCTTCCAGCGTCAGCTGCAGGCCGGTTTCGCCATTTGTGATCGGCGTCAGCACCGAATAGGCGAGGTTGAAGGACATCTGCGCAAAGGCCAGCGTCAGGATCGAGAAGTAGATGCCGGAGCGGCGCAAGCTGACAAAACCGATCAGCAGGGCAAACAGGCCTGCGACAATCACTGACAGCAAGATTGCCGGGATTACGTTCATGCCTACCAGCTTGAACATCCAGACGGCCGAGTAGGAGCCGGCGCCGAGGAAAGCCGCATGGCCGAATGACAGATAGCCGGTGAGGCCAAAGAGGATATTAAATCCGATGGCGAAGATCCCGAAGATCACAAAGCGCTGCATCAGGTCAGGATAGCCCGCGTTGAACTGTGCCATGGCGCTGCCGGTGGGGAAGGGGTTCAGGATGAAGGGGGCGAACAGCGTCAGGCAGGCGACGATGATCAGCATAGAGGTGTCTTTTTTATCCAGTCCGAACATGTCTTAGTCCTCCATCACGCCTTTGCGGCCCATCAGGCCCCGTGGACGGGTCAGCAGAATGATGATTGCGACCACATAGATGATGATCTGGTCGATGCCGGGGATCAGGGATTTGATCTCGTTCATTGAGGCAAAGCTCTCAAGAACACCCAGCAGGAAACCTGCCAGCACCGCGCCGGGCAGCGAACCCATGCCGCCGACAACCACCACCACAAAGCTGAGCACCAGGAAGTCCATGCCCATGTGGTAGTTGGGCGAGTTGATCGGCGTGTACATAACACCGGCCAGGCCCGCGACAGCGGCGGCGATACCGAACATGATGGTAAAGCGGCGGTCGATGTTGATGCCCAAAAGGCCCACGGTTTCTCGGTCGGCCATGCCGGCCCGCACCACCATTCCGAAGGTGGTGAATTGCAGGAAGGAGAAGATGCCGCCGATGATCAGCACTGCAAAGAAGAAATAGACCACACGCCAGACCGGATAGATGATGTCCATGCCGATGACGGCGCCCAGGTTCATCACGCCGTTCAGCGCGTCCGGGGCCGGGGTCTGGATCGGGTTGGCGCCATAAAAATACTTGATGACTTCCTGCAGCACGATGGCAAGGCCGAAGGTCACCAGGATCTGGTCGGCATGGGGGCGCTTGTAGAAATGCTTAATCAGCCCGCGTTCCATCACATAGCCGACGCCGATCATGATCGGGATGGCAAAGAGGATTGCCAGCGGCACCGCCCAGTCGATGATGGAGCCGCCGAACTCGGGGCCGAACCAGGCCTCGACGTAAGGGGTTTTCACTTTCAGCGGGTTGCCCAGAAAGTCGGTCTGGGTTTCGTCGACGGTTTCAAAGCTGAGGTTCAGAAAACGTTGCACGGTAACAGCGCAGAAGGCGCCGATCATGAACAGGGCCCCATGGGCAAAGTTCACCACGCCAAGCGTGCCGAAGATAAGTGTCAAACCCAGCGCGATCAGCGCATAGGCCGAGCCTTTGTCCAGCCCGTTCAAGATTTGCAATAGGATTGCGTCCATGGGTCCCGCCCCCGGTTAGTCTGGGTGGAAGAGAGGGTCTCCGGCTGTTCAGCGGCCTGAGACCCCTGTGCTGACGGCACGCGTCAGATAGCCGGTGAAACGAAGGGCCGGGCGCAACGCGCCCGGCCAGAACCATCAGGCTCAGGCGCCCGGGTTGCAGGAACCCAGCTGGCCGCCCGCGAACATCGGGTGATCCGGTGCGTATTCCACCTGCGCGCGCGGGGTGACTTCGACCACTTCCAGAAGATCGAATTCCGAGGTCGGGTTTTCCTTGCCGCGCACAACCAGCACGTCTTTGAAGCACTGGTGGTCTTCGGCGCGGTACAATGTCTTGCCATTGCCCAGCCCGTCGAATTCAAACCCTTCCAGCGCTTCGGCAACGCCGCAGGGGTTGAAGGTGCCCGCACGTTCAACCGCATCCGCATAAAGCAGCGTCTGGCAATAGGTGGTGTGCGCGGCCTGGCTCGGCGGGAAGCCGTATTTGGTGCCGAAGGATTTGACGAACGCTTTGGAGCCTTCATCCTGCAGCGTCCAGTGCCAGTTGGTCGAGCCGTGAATGCCCTTCACGTTCTCGCCTGCACCCTTGGCCATCAGGCGGGAGTAGAGCGGCACCACGATTTCGAAGTTCTTGCCGTTCACCACCTTGTCGCGCAGGCCGAACTGCACCGCGTTGGTCAGCGAGTTCACCATGTTGCCGCCATAGTGGTTCAGCACCAGAACGTCGGCGCCGGAATTCAGCACCGGCGCGATGTAGGAGGAAAAGTCGGTCGCGGCCAGCGGCGTGCGGACCTTGTTCACCGTGTTCCAGCCCAGGGCCTCGGTCGCGGCTGCAATCGATTCTTCCTGGGTCCAGCCCCAGGTGTAGTCTGCGGTCAGATGATAGGCGGTGCGGTCGGTGCCATACAGGTTCTTCAGCACTGGCGCCAGCGCGGCACCCGACATGTAGCCATTGAAGAAGTGGCGGAAACCGTTGGCCTTCTTGTCCTTGCCGGTGGTGTCGTTTGAGTGCGTCAGGCCGGCCATGAAGATCACGCCTGCCTCCTGGCAGAGACCCTGCACGGCGATGGCAACACCCGAGGAGGAGCCGCCGGTGATCATCACCGCGCCGTCTTTTTCGATCATCGATTTGGCCGAGGCGCGTGCGGCATCGGATTTGGTCTGGGTGTCGCCGGTGACATACTCCACCTTCTTGCCCAGGATACCGTTCCCCTGCAGCGCCTTGGAGCTGAAGGTGTTCATCATGCCGCCGTCGCCGCCGCCGTTCAGATGCTCGACCGCCAGTTCATAGGCGCGCAGCTCGTCGGCGCCTTCGTCGGCGTAGGGGCCGGTCTGGGGCACATTGAAGCCCAGGGTCACGGTGCCGCCGGTCGGTTCATTGGTAAAGGCCGCGGCGGAAGAGGCGGTAAAGATCGTTGGCAGCGCCATACCGGCGCCTGCGATTGCGCCGGTCTTTAAGACTCTGCGGCGCGATGCGTCAAATTCAGACATGTATTCCTCCCTAATATGATTAGTGCCTTGCAGCTCCTCACTTCTGCGCAGCACCAGCACGTTTCGTGCAAAATCAGTATGAGCGCGCTATGTAAAGCCAGGCAATAAATCCCTTTTATTGCTTGAAAATTCTGTAAATAACTGAACAGTATTCAGTGGTGTTCTGTAAATTGTATTATATTGCAATGCAGAAAGCCGTTGAATTGACAGTGTTTTGGGAGGCCACGCATAATGGCACGCGATACCCTGACCGGCAGCCGGATCCGCGAACGCAGGCTGATCCTGGGGATGCGTCAGGCCGAATTGGCGCGGGAGGCGGGGATCTCGGCCTCCTACCTCAACCTGATCGAACATAACCGGCGCAGAATCGGCGGTAAGCTGCTGGTTGATCTCGCTGGGGTGCTGGGGGTGGAGCCGTCGATGCTGAGCGAGGGGGCCGAGGCGGCTCTGATCTCTACCCTGCGCGAGGCGGCGGCGGACAGCGGGGTTCCGGTGGCCGAGCTGGACCGGGTCGATGAATTTGCCGGCCGGTTTCCCGGCTGGGCCGAGGTACTGGCAACCGGCCATCGCCGCATCGCCACGCTGGAGCGCATGGTGGAAACCCTGTCAGACCGGCTGACCCATGATCCCAATCTGGCGGCCTCGGTGCATGAGGTGCTGTCGACTGCTGCGGCGATCCGCTCTACCGCGTCGATCCTGGCGGAAACCGGCGAACTGGAGCCGGAGTGGCGCGACCGGTTCCACAAGAACCTCAACGAAGATTCCCTGCGCCTGTCCGAGAGCAGCCGGGCACTGGTGAATTTTCTGGACGAGGGCGACACCAGCGACGACCGCCGCGGCATGCCGCAAGAAGAGGCCGAGGTCTTTTTCCAGGAAAACGGGTTTCATTTTCCTGCACTTGAGGATGGCTCCGCTGGACCCGGACAGCTGGTCCAGACCGCCCCTGCTTTGACAAGCCCGGCGGCCCGCAGCCTGGCACAGGCGGCCTTGGCGCAATACCGGGCGGATGCCTTGGCAATGCCGCTGCAGGCGATGGAGCAGGAAATCCAGGCGGGTGGGGTTGCTCCGGTGGCGATCGCGCGCCGCTTCAAGTGCGGGCTCCCTGCTGTGCTGCGCCGTCTGGCGGCGCTGCCGGAGGAGGTTCTGGGGCAGGAGGCCGGGCTGGTGGTCTGCGATGCCTCAGGCACGCTTTTGTTCCGCAAGCCTGTGACCGGGTTTTCGATGCCGCGTTTCGGGTCGTCCTGCCCGCTGTGGCCGCTGTACACTGCGCTTGTGCACCCGAATATCCCGGTGCGGCGCAATGTTCTGCAGCAGGGGCGCAATGCGGCGGCTTTTGACTGCATGGCAGTGGCTTGGCCGCAGGAAATGCAGGATTTTGGCGCTGATCCTATGTACAGGGCGGTTATGCTGATCCTGCCCGGCGCCAAAGATGCACGGGATCCGCAGCCGGTTGGCGCCAGTTGCAGGATCTGCCCGCGTCAGGGCTGTCCGGCGCGGCGCGAGCCATCGATTCTGAAGGAAGAGTTTTGACAGTGACACGGCCGCGGGGCTAATCTGCACAAAAATGAATGCGTCTGCGGACCGGCCTGGCCGGCAGGTGGCGCCGGGAGGAAATTCTGCTGATGGGCAGGCATGTTGTTCTGATCGAAGACGAGCCGAATATCACCGAGGCCATCCGGTTTCTGCTGATACGGGACGGCTGGAGCGTGGATGCGCATACCGATGGTGCCACCGCGGTGGAGGTGATCCGCGATGCCAATCCCGATCTGGTGATTCTGGACCTTATGCTGCCGGGCAAAAGCGGTCTGGAGATCGTGCGCGAGCTGCGCAGCGAGGGTGGCATGGGCGCACTGCCGGTGCTGATGCTGACCGCCCGGGGCCAGATGCGCGACCGGGAAATGGCGGAAAAGGCGGGCGTGACCCGGTTTATGACCAAACCCTTCTCCAATGCCGAGGTGCTGACGGCGGTGCGCGACTTGCACGCCCAGGCCGGCCAGGAATAATGCAGGGATGACACAGGGTAGCGGCGCCGAAGAGCAAACAGGCACCCGCGCGGAACGCCAGACCTACCGCCGCCGCAGGCTGATGGATATTGCCCGCCTGCTGCCGGTTCTGGGCGCATTGTTGCTGGCGCTGCCGTTGTTGTGGCCCGAAGCCTCCACCCATCCCGCGGCGCGCGATGGTGTCAGTATGTCGTCGGCCATCATCTATATTTTCGCCGTCTGGACCGGCCTGATCGGCGCCTGTTTTGCTTTCAGCCTCGCCGTGCAGCGGTGGGCGGATCATTGGACCGGCGGCGGGCCGGACGGGGCGGGATCTCTGGACGGAGCGGAGGACCGCTGATGGCCTCGCTGAATGTGCTTGCGGTTGTCTGTCTCGCCTATGTGGCGTTTCTGTTTTTCATTGCCTTTTGGGCCGACCGGATGGCAACCCGCGGCAAAAGCGCCGCCTGGATGCGTTCGCCGCTGATCTACACGTTGTCGCTGTCAATCTATTGTACCGCCTGGACTTTTTACGGCGCGGTTGGCTATGCCGCGCGCTCAGGTCTGGAGTTCGTAACGATCTACCTTGGCCCGTCGCTGGTGATGATCGGTTGGTGGTGGGGGTTGCGCAAACTGGTGCGGATCGGGCGCAGCCAGCGGATCACGTCAATCGCGGACCTGTTGTCGTCGCGCTATGGCAAGTCGAACCTGCTGGCGGCCGGCGTGACGATCCTCGCGGTGATTGGCGTCACGCCCTATATTTCGCTGCAGTTGCAATCCATCACGCTGTCCTTTGCCATCTTTGCCGAGGCGGATCCGCTGCGAAGCTACAACGAGACCTACACCGTATTCTGGGTGGCGGCGGGGCTGGCGGTTTTTGCCATTCTGTTTGGCACCCGCAACCTGAACGCCAATGAGCGGCACCACGGAGTGGTAACCGCGGTGGCGCTGGAGGCCATCGTCAAGCTGGCGGCGCTGCTGGCAGTTGGGGTGTTTGTGGTCTGGGGCGTTGCCGGCGGCGTGGGAGAGACGCTGCAGAGAATAGACGCCTCGCAGATCGGTCAATGGAATGTCGATGGCAGCCGCTGGGCCACGGTTACCTTTCTGGCCGCGGCGGCCTTTGTCTGCCTGCCGCGGATGTTTCAGGTGATGGTGGTAGAGAACGAGGACGAACGCCACCTGCGCATCGCCTCCTGGGCGTTTCCGCTGTATCTGCTGCTGATTTCGATGTTTGTGGTCCCCATCGCGGCAGTCGGGCTGGAACTGCTGCCCGCAGGCGCCAACCCGGACATGTTTGTATTGACAGTGCCGCTGCAGCAGGGGCAGCAGGGGTTGGCAGTCCTGTCCTTTCTCGGCGGGTTTTCCTCGGCAACGTCGATGGTGATTGTGGCCGCCATGGCGCTGTCCACAATGGTGTCGAACCACATCGTGATGCCGGTCTGGCTGCGGCTGCAGAACCGCCGGGCGTCGGTTTCGGGCGATGTGCGCGATGTTGTGCTGCTGTCGCGCCGGGTATCGATCGCAGTGATCATGGCGCTGGGGTATTTCTATTACCACCTGTCCGGCGGCGCTGCGGCGCTGGCCGCCATCGGCCTCATCTCCTTTGCCGGGGTGGCGCAAATTCTGCCCGCGCTGGTCGGCGGGCTGTTCTGGCGCGGCGCCACCCGCAGCGGCGCACTGGCCGGGCTTACGGTGGGGTTTGCCATCTGGCTCTACACCATGCTGCTGCCGGCATTGGGCGGCGGGCTTTTGCCCGAGCATATCCTGCGTGACGGCTTGTTTGGCCTTAGCTGGCTGCGTCCCGAGGCGCTGTTCGGGATCGAAGCCATGGATCCGACCGTTCACGCCGTTTTGTGGTCGATGAGTCTGAATGCGCTGGTGTTCTGCCTAGTGTCGCTGATGAGCTTCCCCAGCCCGCTGGAGCGGCTGCAGGGCGCGCAATTTGTCAATGTCTTCGACCATTCCGCCGGCCCGCGCGGCTGGACCGGATCTGTGGCGCAATGCGAAGATCTGATGATCATGTCGCAGCGGATCCTGGGGGCTGCAGAAGCGCAAGCGTTCTTTCAGCGCGAGCGGCTGCGGCAAGGCGGCCGCGGCCCGCTGCCTGAACCGACACCGGCCTTTCTGGAACGGCTGGAGCGCGAGCTGAGCGCCTCCATCGGCGCGGCTGCAGCACATGCGATGATTGGCCAGATCGCCGGCGGCTCCTCGGTTTCGGTTGCGGATCTGCTGGCGGTTGCGGATGAAACCGCCCAGATGCTGGAGTATTCCAGCCGCTTGGAGACGCAGTCGGCGGAACTGACGGCGACTGCCCGCAAATTGCGGGAAACAAACGAAAAACTCACGCAAATTTCTGAGCAGAAGGACGCTTTCCTTAGTCAGGTCAGTCATGAGTTGCGCACGCCGATGACCTCGATCCGGGCGTTTTCGGAAATCCTGCGCGATGACGGGCAGCTGAGTGCGCAGGATCAGCGTCACTATGCCGGGATCATCCATGACGAAACGCTGCGGCTGACCCGGCTGCTTAACGATCTTCTGGACCTCAGCGTGCTGGAGAACGGCCAGGTGAGCCTCAACATGTCGGCCGGCGCCCTGCCGGACGTGCTGGACCACGCGGTGGCCGCTGCACTGGCGGGATCAGACCGTCCGCTCAAGGTCTGCCGCAATCCCGCAACGGAAGGGGTGCGCATATCCTCCGACCTTGACCGGCTGGCGCAGGTCTTTATCAATTTGATCGCCAATGCCCAGAAATATTGCGATGCGGCGGAGCCGGAACTGTCCATTTCCGCCTCTGCAACCAGCGGGTGGCTGCAGATCGACTTCACTGACAACGGCAGCGGCGTGCCGGCAGAATTTCAACAGATGATTTTCGAAAAGTTCTCGCGTGTCAGCCCCGAGCGGGCAGGCGGTGCTGGGCTTGGCTTGGCAATCTGTCGGGAAGTCATGCAACGGCTGGGCGGCAATGTTTCCTATCTGCCAGGGCACGGCGGCGGTGCGTTCCGGGTTTCCTTACCCGCAGCAGGCGAAAAGGCTGCGTAACCTGGCCCGGGGTACAGGAGTTGTTAACCTCCTTTCGGGTAAAAACGGGGAAACGGGACGTGCAAGGGGCAGGTTAAACAGCCTATGTCTGAAACAGAAGCAGCAGAGGCAGGCAGCGGCAAGCAAAATGTGCTTGCACGCAAGCTGGCAGCGACAAAGGAAGGTGTTGGGGCGCTTACCAGTTCGTTGACGCTGAAAGCATTGCGCCGGTCGGTGGCGCGGGCAGCTGCAGACCTGTGCGGGTTGCCGGTGGCAGTTCTGGCAGCCCGGCAATCCAACCGCATTCCCGAGGATCTGGCTGACCAGCTGTCGGATAAGGATCTTCTGGTGGTGCTGGACTGTCCGCATGGCAGAATGGGTGCGGCCAGCATGGATGCACCCACGGTGACAGCGCTGATCCAGCAGCAGACCATCGGTACGGTGATGGGCAAAGCACCGGACGAGCGTCACTATACCCCGACAGATGCAGCCATGACGGCAGAGTTTCTGGAACGCACCTTTGGCAAGGTGTTTGCGATGCTGGATGGCCAGGCGGATCAGGCAATCTTTACCGGCTACCGCTTTGGCGCGCAGGTTGAAAATGTGCGCAGTCTGGTGCTGGGCATGGAGGCCGAGGATTACCGGGTGATCGAGCTGAACCTGGACCTGGCCTGCGGCGCCATGCAGGGCGTGATGAAGCTGATACTTCCGGAACCCACTGCCGAAGAACTGCAGGACGGCCAGGGAAGCGGTGCGCAAGGTCCATCTCTGGGCCGCAACCTTGGGGCTATCCGGGCGGAGCTGTCGGCTGTTTTGTGCAAGATGCGGGTGCCCCTGAGGGATTTTGCCGGCCTCAAGGTCGGCGATTCGCTGCCGCTGGATTCCGCCTTTCTGTATGAAACCGACCTGCTGACCATTGGCGGCCAGTCGATTGCACAGGGGCGGCTGGGGCAAATGAACGGCGCGCGTGCAGTCCGGCTGAATCAGTCCGGGGCCAGGCTGGCAGGCGATGCCGGGGCAGAAGGAATGGGGTTCTCCGACGGGGCAGGCGCCGACATGATGGGCGGCGGACCTCCGGCGCTCGATATGGGAATTGCCGCGCAGGGCCTGCAGGACCCGATGGACGACGCGGGCCTGCCGGCATTGGAAGCGGCACCGGGTCTGGGCGGCGGCGGTCTTGGCATGGACGGCGATGGGCTTCCTGCGCTGGGTGACGGCGGTTTTGACGGCGGCATGGGCGGCATGGATGACGCAATGGGTGGAATGGGCGCAATGGATTTGCCCGGTCTCGGCGACGATGCCGCTTTGGGCATGGATGGGCTGGACGGCGGGCTGCCTGACTTGCCTGACCTTCCCGCGGTCGACTTGGGAGATTTTGACCCGGGGGATGCCGCGGCAGAAATCTCGCAATTGGCAGGGCTGGACGGCGCATTGCCAGGAAACAACTGATTTATTAAGTTCTTTGCGCTGCGAACCGCCATCATTCAGCCCCGGAATCCAGGGCCTTTTCCCGGAGCCGCCGCGGCCAGCCAAACCCTTATAGCCGTTCCAAACGGTTGGCGGCCTGCACATTCATCCAGTGCAGGCTCCGGGTCCGGTTGACGCATTGGGTTCCGGCCAGGGGGGATCAGTATTGGTCAGATCCGGGGTTCCTGCGTCGGCCAAAGGCTTGGCCGCTGCCTGCAACATTCGACGCAGGCAGAGTTTTCACAGGGTTAGTTTCCCGCCAGGGAATCAAGTGCTGGCCGCAACCCGTCCAGTTGATAGCCGGCAGCCGCGGTTTTCAGCAGAATGTCATCGGCGCACATATCGCAGGCCTGACTGAGCGCCCAGACCACAGAACAGCGGGTTCCGGACGCGCAATAGGCCAGCACCGGGCCTTCGCAGCCTTCATACAGCGCCCGCTGACGGGCTGCATTCTCGGGTGTCATGGTCTGATGGGTGAGCGGCAGAACCTCGAACCGCAGGCCTGCGGCTTCGGCGGCTGCGCGGATTGCCTCTGCCTGATGGCTGGGCGGCACTTCCGCGTCCGGTCTGTTGCAGATAACCGTTTTGAAGCCGGCGCCGGCAATGGCGGGCAGGTCCTCAGCCGAGATCTGCGGCGAGACCGAATAGCGGGGGGTAATAACGCGTGCATCCATATCCTGAGTCTTTACGCGTTTGCGGCGCGCCGGTCCAGATGCCGGCTGAACCTGGGAGCGGCTATCATGCCGCAGGCCATCGCCGCCAGGAACAGCGCGCCCTGCCAGCCGTTATAGCTGAGCGCGGCCATTGCAGGACCGGGGCAGAGCCCCGCCAGGCCCCATCCCGCGCCGAACAGAATGGATCCAAGGATCAGCCGCCGGTCCAGCCCGGCGCGCGGCAGGGCGGGGAAGCTGCCCCCAGCCGCAGGCTGGCGCCCTTCTGCCAGCCGCCAGGCCAGTGCCATCGGCAGCAGCGCGCCGCCCATCACAAAGCCCAGTGTGGGATCCCAGCGGCCAAAAACATCCAGCCACCCTTGTACTTTGGCGGTGTCAGTCATGCCTGACAGCATTAGTCCGGCGCCAAACAGGCTGCCTGCAATCAGCGCCAGTAAAATCCGAAGCATCAGATCACTCCCATAACCTGGCGCAGAACTGCCAGCGTCAGGATGCCTGCCAGCATGAATGCCGCCGCCGCGGTGATGCCACGCAAGGACAGCCGGGAAACACCGCAGACCCCGTGACCGGAGGTGCAGCCGTTGGCCATCCGCGTGCCAAGGCCGACCAGAAGCCCGGCAATGATCAGCACGGTGGCGCTGCTCGTAACATGGGTTTCCGGTGTACCGGCCAGCAGGCCAATCAGCAGCGGAACGGCAACCAAACCTGTGATGAAGGCCAGTCTTTCGGCTGCAGAGCTGCGGCCGCTGCCATCCAGCAGCCCGCCCAGAATACCGCTGGCACCCATTATACGGCCGTTGCCCAAAAGATAGACGGCACCGCCAAGCCCGACCAGCATGCCGCCCGCCAAGCCCAAAATCCAATCCGTTTCCATGATCGCCTTCCGCTTGCTTCGGTCAGATTTTGTTGATCGGGATCTTTAGAAATACATCGCCCTGATCATCCGGTTCCGGCATCTGGCCTGCGCGCATATTCACCTGCAGCGACGGCAGGATCAGACGCGGCATACCCAGTGTCGCATCACGGGCGTCGCGCATTCTGGTGAATTCCTCAATGCTGCGCCCTTCGCCGATATGCACGTTCAGCGCCTTTTGTTCGCCTACGGTGGTTTCCCATGCGTAATCATCGCGGCCCGGTGCCTTGTAATCATGGCCGACAAAGATGCGGGTGTTGCCGGGCAGCGCCAGGATCTTTTGGATCGAATTATACAAATCGGTTGAAGACCCGCCGGGAAAGTCACACCGGGCGGTGCCGAAATCAGGCATGAACAACGTGTCGCCGACAAAGGCCGCATCCCCGATCACATAGGTCAGGCAAGCGGGTGTGTGGCCCGGTGTGTGCAGCACCTCGCCGCGCATCTGGCCGATCATGAACACATCGCCTTCGCGGTACAGGCGGTCGAACTGGCTGCCGTCGCGCTGAAACTCGGTGCCTTCATTAAAGATTTTGCCGAAAGTGTCCTGAATCACGGTGATCCGGGCGCCGATGCCGATCTTGCCACCCAGCTGTTCTTGCAGGTAGGGCGCGGCAGACAGATGGTCGGCATGCACGTGGCTTTCCAGGATCCACTCTGTCCGCAGGCCTTCATTTTTGATCCAGGCGATGATGGCATCCGCTGATTCCGTGCCGGTGCGGCCCGCTGCCTGGTCGTAGTCCAGAACGGAGTCGATAATGGCACAGGCGGAGCCCTCAGGCTCAACCACCACATAAGAAACGGTGTTGGTGGCTTCGTCGAAGAAGGCCTTGACGGCGGGGGTCATCTGTTTCTCTCCCTTGAGTTTGGATAATCATATATTGATTAGAGAATGTGTTTCAAGGATGCCGGTGCGTAGACCGATGGTGCCGTTGAAATCATCGCAGCCGGTTGACCTGTGTCAAGACAGGGCAATGTTGCGCTGCAGTATGCTTGGCAGGCGTGCGTGACGCCTGCAAAACCGTCAACCGGCCGGAAAAATTTCACAAATAGGCGGTCGAGCGCCTAATTTTTGCGGGCTTTCACGCAGCTGTTGTGAAATACCAGCGTAACCCCATCATGATCCAGGGAGGACTGCCAATGACACAAGAAGATCTGCTTCACACTGTTGAAAATCTGGAAACCCGGATTCTTGAAGAGACCGGTACTGCCCGGCTTGCCATGCGGCCTGAATTTATCCGGTTGCTGGATCACATGCGCAAGACGGGTGCTGCGGTGCCGGGCCGCTTCCGCCGTTTGGAAGCCGCGCTGTGCGAAGAAGCGGTTGAGGAGATGTTTGACAATATGCCGGTCTAGCCGGTCAGTCAGGCAGGGCGCCCCAGGCTTCAGCCCAGGAAAATGCCCGTCATAACCAGCATCAGTCCCAGAACTGACAGAAGCAGGGCGCCCAGATTGTAGGGCAGCACTGATTGCACGACCGCACGCAGGGCTTCGTCGTCCAGTTTTTGGCGGCGCGCACGCGCGACGCGGACAATGCACCAGACCAAGCCCAGCAGACCGGCGATGGACAAGGCGGCTCCGGCCCAGACGATGAGTTCGAACATTTGCGTGCTCCTGCGGTTTTCGCGCTGCGCCGCGCCTAGCCGATCCGGGCTTGGCGTGCAAGCCGCGAGGGGACGGGCGCCGGTTTTTGCCGCTCGGCGGGTCTCTGCGGCTTTCCTTGCTTGCGGCGCAGCGGGCGGGGCGCTATCCCCTTGCTCCGACAGCAATTGACAGCATGTGCCGACGGAGCCGCAGATGGATATCACCGAAGACGAAAAAAGCGAAAACTACCGTGTGACCGCTGGCGAACTGCGCCAGTTCATCGAACGGTTCGAGCGTTTGGACGAAGAAAAGAAGACCATCGCCGAACAGCAGAAAGAGGTGATGGCCGAAGCCAAGGCACGCGGCTACGACACCAAGGTCATGCGTAAGATCATTGCGCTGCGCAAGCGCGACCAGAACGACATCGACGAAGAAGAAGCGGTGCTGGAAATGTATAAGGAAGCTCTGGGCATGTAAGCCCGGCGGGGCCGCGGTCCCGCGTGAATTTCTGCTGGTGCCGGAGGGGTTTGCCCGCTTGCGGCACCAGCCGGCTGATGCAGGTCCATCCGGCTTATTGTGAGCTGCCGGTTTCCGGCAGGGCCTTCACACGGATGCGGCGGGTCAGCCGCCCTGCGCGCCGGGCGGCCTCCTGGAACACCACCGCATAAAGCCCCCAGAACAACGGGTGCAGCGTGTATCTCATACGCTCCTGTTCCGGCCCGTTCACTGCATGCGCCACGCCCAGGAACAGCACCACCGACAGCAGCATCACCTGAAAGAAGGCCCGGCGTGTGCGGTCCTGATCCCGGCGGGCCAGTTCCGCCAGGGCGATCAGCGCGAACAGGTTCAGCGCCAGGGTCAGGAAGCGCGACAGGCTGGGGTCGATTATGATCTTGTTCTCGGCCGTCAGCACCCGCTTGGTGTCGGGGATCTTTGGGAAACGGTCCCAGTTCAGCGGCGGGTAAAAATATTCGTTCGGCCACAGCGACAAGCTGGTGAAAGCCCGCACCACAACGCCGGCGGTATATTGCACCGGGCTGGCAGCGATGACCTCGAGCGATTTCTTCAGGCAGGTCTTGGAATAGGGGATCATCCGCGGATCATTCAGCGCTGTGCCGGTATGCTGGCCGATCAGCCCGTGGACTTGGGCAAATGTTTTGAACGAGCAGCCTTCGACCGGCTCAGGCGCGGTTTGCGACGCATTGAGGCCAAGCCAGCTGCCGGAGCTGAAGATGCCGAACACCGCCTTGTTCTTCACCGACGGCAGCAGCGTGACTGCCAATGTCAGGGCCAGGATGGCCGAACGGGCAGGGGTTGCTGCGGTCTTGAACAGCAGCAGCCCGGCCACCAGCAGGATGTAGATCGGGTGGAACAGCGTCCAGGTCAATGACAGCACCGCCAGACAGGCGCAGAACTGCAGGAAACAGAGCGTCTTTTGCGTTTTCAGAAACAGCAGGGCACAGAGGCAGGACAGCGCAAAAAACGCTGAGGTGAAATGGGCATAGAGGAGGAAATTCTCATAATAAAACACGGCCGGCGACAGGATATAGGCCAAGGGCAGCAGCCAGGCCAGACGCCGTGATTGCGCCAGCAGCCGCAGCGCCGCAAACATGCAGGCGGCGGTCAGGACGCTTAGCACCAGGTGGCTGCTCCAGATCAGCTGGATCATGCAGGTGTCTTGAGCACCGCAGGCCTTGGCGGCGATCCCCAGCAGAAAATTCCAGAACGGAGGCTGGGAGTGCAGGGTGAGCAGGGCATCCAGCAAACCGTCATGCAGCTGCTGCGCCGGGAGATGCTGGTAGGAACCATCCAGGTGAACGGGATCGGGGTGAATGTCGAGCAGGCCGGCTGCCAGCAGCCTGGAGGCCAGGATGATGACGCCTGCCGCCAGCGCAAACAGCGCTGTCTCACGCGGCAGAGCAGCGCTGGCCGGTGCGCGAACGGCTGGCTTGGCGGATGGAATCGATTGATTTGTCATGCCCGTCCTCAACGTTTTTATGCCCTTATAGGTTAATCCGGCGCAGTTTGAAATTCCCCGCAGGTACTGGCCGGCAAGGCGGGCCAGCCAGCGGGCAGTTTGACACCTAGCCAAAAAGTGATGGTGCTGATACAAATCGGACCGGAAGTAAAAGCATCTTTCGGTTGATTTCATTTGACGACAGATTCATCGCTTAGGACCGGCCAGCCCGGTATGCTTGCCGTCGATTTGGATGGCACTCTGCGGCGCAGCAACATCCTGTGTAAAAGCTCCTGGCCTTCCTTCGGGCGGGATTGGAACAGCCTGTTCACCTCGGCAAAGGCGCTGTTTCAGGGGCGGAGCGCGCATTTGCCGGGCGCTGTGACGCAGATGCAATCCACCTTGGTGTTTTTGTCGTTCAGCCTGATTGTACTGGCTGTTGCGGTCCGGGGCTGCGCGCTATGACATTGCAGCAGCTTCTGGTCCGCTACACGGCCTTTGCGGTTGTTGCCACCGCGGTCAATCTCGTCACCCAGCGCGCGGTCCTGCAATTGGGTGAAAGTGCTGTGCATTTCACCGCCGCCATGGCAGCGGGCACCCTGGCCGGGCTGGTTGTAAAATATTTGCTGGATAAGCGCTGGATCTTCTTTGATCAGCATAGCGGTCTCAAGCATCAGGGGCGGACATTTTCGCTGTATGCCTTGATGGGTGTCGCAACCACAGCGGTGTTCTGGATCACGGAAACGCTGTTTTGGATAACTTGGGGAACTGATGGTGCGCGCGAGGCCGGAGCTGTCCTCGGGCTGGTGATCGGCTATACGGTTAAATACCAGCTGGACCGGCATTTTGTGTTCACTCAGGGCGCAAAGGAGACGGAATGAAAATGCTGTCAGGCTGGGGGAACTACCCGGTGGCACGGGCACAGCTTATGGCCCCCCGGAACGAGGCTGAGCTGCAAACCATGATCGCCGGTCACCCCTCGGTCATCGCCCGCGGCAATGGCCGCGCATATGGCGACAGCGCTATCGGCCTGCCGGCGACATTGCACATGCGGCATTTCAACCGAATGATCTCGTTTGATGCCGAAACCGGGCAATTGGTTGCTGAAAGCGGGGTGTTGCTGGGCGATATCATCTCGGCCTTCCTGCCGCGCGGGTGGTTTCCAGCAGTGGTGCCCGGCACCAAGTTTGTGACCCTTGGCGGAGCGATCGCAGCGGATGTGCATGGTAAGAACCACCATAAGGAGGGCAGTTTCCGCAATTGCCTGGATTGGGTGGATGTCATGGGGCCGGACGGCACGCTGCGCCGTTGTTCGGCGCAGGAGAACAGCGAATTGTTCGGCTGGACTGCCGGCGGCATGGGGCTCACCGGGATCATTGTCAGGGCCGCGATCAGGCTGTGGGCGGTGCCGTCGGCCTGGATCCGGCAGCAAACACAGCCGGCCGCAAATCTGGATGCCGCAATCGAAATCTTCGAGCGGTCGGCCAGCGCAACCTATTCGGTGGCGTGGATCGATTGCCTGTCGGAGGGCAGCACGCTGGGCCGCTCGCTTGTTATGCTGGGTGAACATGCGGAGTTGCAGGACCTGAGCGCGCAACAGGCGGCCGCCCCCTATGCCATCGCCAGTGCAAAGACCCGGCAGGTGCCGCCGGTGTTCCCCTCCTTTTTGCTGAACCGCTTCAGTGTCCGGGCCTTCAATTCGGCCTACTACTGGGCGGGCGCCCGCAAGGCCGGGATGCTGATTACCGACTGGAACCGCTACTTTTTCCCGCTTGATGCATTGCTTGGCTGGAACCGGATTTACGGACGCAAGGGGTTTGCCCAGTTTCAATGTGTACTGCCGCTCGACAGCGCCCGGTCCGGCCTGCGCAGTCTGCTGCAGGCGATCTCGGCCGCCGGGCAGGGGTCTTTCCTGGCGGTGCTCAAGCGGCTGGGACCGCAGGACAGCCCGTTCTCCTTTCCGATGGAAGGCTACACGCTGGCGCTGGATTTCCCGGTCAATCCGCGCAGCCTGGCGCTGATGGAGGAGCTGGACCGGATCACCATTGCCCATGGCGGCCGGTTCTACCTGGCCAAGGACAGCCGGATGCACGCGGACACTTTGCGCGCGGCGGATCCCAGGGCTGCGGGCTTCACCGGAATGCGGCAATCCTCCGGGCTGCACCCGTCATTTCAGTCCGCACAATCGCAAAGGCTTTCGCTATGACAAAATCTCCTGTTCTGATCCTTGGCGCCCGTTCGGACATCGGCTTGGCCGTGGCCCATGCCTTTGCCGCACAAGGGCATCCAGTACAGCTTGCCGCCCGCCGGGCGGACACGCTCGGGGCTGAAAAAACGGATCTTGAACTGCGCCATGGCGTGCCGGTGAGTCTGCATGAATTCGATGCGCTGGCGCTGGAAGATCACGAGGGTTTTGCCGATGCACTGCCTGAGCTGCCGGGCATCGCGGTTTGCGCCATCGGCTACATGGGCGATCAGGCGGAATGCGAACAGACGCCCCAGCAAGCAGCCCAGGTGCTGCGGAGTAATTTTGAGGGCCCGGCGAGCATTCTGGCGGCTCTTGCCAACCGGTTCGAGCAGCGCGGCACCGGCACGCTGGTGGGCATCAGTTCAGTCGCCGGTGAGCGCGGCAGAGCGTCCAATTACGTCTATGGGTCGGCCAAGGCCGGCTTTACCGCATTCCTATCCGGGCTTCGCAACCGGCTGGCCCGCAAAGGTGTTCATGTTGTCACCGTGCTGCCCGGGTTTGTCGCCACGCAAATGACCGAGGGCATGGACTTGCCGGCCAAGTTGACTGCTCAGCCTGAAGAGGTGGCAACAGCAATCACCGCCGCCGCATCCAAAGGCCGGAATGTTGTGTATGTGCGGCCTGTGTGGCAGCTGATCATGCTGATTATCCGTAACATTCCCGAAGCGGTCTTTAAGAAGACAAGTATCTGAGCACGGGCGGTCCTATCTTTGGATAGACTTGCCATTTAAATTGCCGGCTTGCAGTCCTTGGTTGTATAGAATTGAACACTTTTCCTTAACACTCTCGAAAGGGCTGGCCGGATAGCGTCACAGCCGGGTAGCTTCAGAGTGGGATTGTGAACAGCAAAAAGAGCATTACCGGCACCAGCAGGGGTGACCGGATTCTGGCGGACAACGAGCATTACGTTATTATGGCAGGCGCCGGCGGCAACAAGATCCTTGCCGGAGATGGCAACAACAAGATCGAAGCGGCTGATGGCAACGATCAAATTCTCGTTGGAGATGGCGCCAACGAGATCAACGCAGGCGGCGGCAAGAACAAGATCAATGCCGGCGACGGCGGCAACCGGATCAGTACAGGCAGCGGCAATGACGCCATCGTCGCAGGCGACGGTGACAATGTGATCAACGCAGGCGGCGGCAACAACAAAATTACTGCAAGCGATCTGTGGGACAGCGTTAACACGATCACGGCTGGCAGCGGCCACGACAAGATTATTGTTGAGGAGGGGACCAGCCGTATTTCCGCCGGGGATGGAAAGAACAGTATCACGGCCGGTGATGGCAATAACGTTTTCCAGCTGCTGGACGGCAGCGCACAGATCAAGGCCGGCAGTGGTGACAACCAGATTAGCACTGCAGCTCAGAACGATGCCATCCAGGCCGGCGACGGGACAATCAGGTTCAAGCCGGCGGCGGGAACAACCGCATTAAGCTGGGCGATGGCAGCAATTCTGTGCAGGCAGGATCCGGCCGGGATGATACTCGGCTTGGGGATGGAGGCAACTCTGTCACGGATCTTGGCGGCACCAACAAGATCACGGCTGGCGATGGCGACAACGTTTTGCAGGTGCTGGATGGAAGCGCCCAGATCAAGGCCGGCAGCGGCGATAACGAGATCACTACCGCTGGATTGAACGATGTTATCCAGGCTGGCGACGGCAACAACCGTATTCATGCAGGGGCCGGGAACAACCGCGTCAAACTGGGCGATGGCAGCAACACCGTCGAAACCGGTACCGGAAAGGACAATCTCAGGGCTGGTGACGGCGATAACATGATTGTCGCAGGCGGCGGTGACAATGCGGTAAAAGCGGGTCACGGCAACAACGCAGTTCAGACTGGTGCCGGCAGGGATGCAATCCAGCTTGGAGACGGCAACAACACGATCACGTCACTTGGCGGCAACAACAAGATCAAGGTTGGACACGGGCAAAATGCAATTGAAACCGGGGACGGCGCCGACAGCATCAAAACCGGGAACGGCGGCAATGATATTTCTTCCGGCGGTGGCAATGACCGCATCCAGACCGGCAACGGGGATGACCGGATCAGCAGCGGCGCGGGTGATGACTATGTCAACGCCGGACGTGGCTATGACACCGTGGTGCTGAGTGGAAGCTTTCAGGACTACGACCTTGATCTGAGCCGCTACAACGGCGGCCGCGGCAAGGCGTATATCACATCGCGCGCGGGCAGCGAGGGGGGCCAGGGGACTGACACGCTTCTTGGGGTCGAGGCGCTTTTGTTTGAAGAAGACGGGCTCCTCCTTGATCTGAATGCGCCAGTCGGATTGCAACTGCAGGATGATCAGATCACGGCAGAAGGCGAAGACCCGCTTGCAATATCGCTGGAAACACTGCTGGAGAACGACGCAGAAACGCTCGCCGGTACCTCCCGCGTTCGCGTCGATGACGTGAGCGCCGGCGGTCTTCGGGTGGGCTTCGACGGCGGCATCGTCACCTACAACGCCGATGACCTGTTGCAAGGCCTGAAAGAGGGGGATGTCTTTGAGGACAGCTTCACTTACTACGTAACAGATGCCTTTGGGAACCGTTCTCAGGCCACGGTAAATGTGACCCTCACTGGTGAAAATGATGTGCCTGTCGCAGATGACGACGACCTGAACGGCGGTCTGAGACCTTTCAGCGGCTATACTCCTTCGCCTGAATGGACTGTCCAAGGGGCGGGGGCCATTCTTCCTTGGGGGACAACCGTGGCCGGGATGAAAGACGGGGGCTATGTTGTTGTCTGGCGGGCGCATAAGGCCATGGGAACCGATGAAAGATCAGACATTTGGGCCAAAATCTATGATGCCGACGGCAGTGTAATTGCTGAAACGTTCCTCGTGAACAGTTTCACTGAGGGTTATCAGGTTGATCCGGAAGTCACAGTTCTCAGCGATGGTAATATTGTGATCGGGTGGGGCAGCAACTATGACACTGATGATGCCAAAAATGAGTTTCCGGTCCGTATTTTTGACAAGGAAGGCAATGCAGTAAGTCAGGAATTGGTGGTCAATGAAGCTTCTGATGAAACTGTCAAAGACGCAGAGATAACCGCACTGAAAGGTGGCGGCTTCGTCGCAGTTTGGACGACTTCTGCTCAGGAGACCGATTTTCGCATAGCTTTGTTTGACAACAACGGCAGAAAAATCGGGGACGAGGTTGTTTACAACCTGCCTGATATTGGCGCCCCTATCGTTCCTTCGGTGATCGCTCTTGAAAGCGGCGGTTATGCAGTTGCTTGGTCTCAGCCTGACTATGAGCCTTATTACCGTTCCGGAGGTTCAAAGACGATCAAGGTTCAATTGTTCGATGAAACCGGCAACACCGCTGCTGCTGAATTTGATGTCACCAAGCCCGCAGGCCAGCTGGACAGTTTCCCGGATGTAACGGAAGGGCCGGACGGGCAGTTGCTTGTTGTTTGGAAGTTCTATGACCCGGATGTTTCCGGCAGTACTGCCTATTTTGCAAAAACCATCGACCACGAGGGAAAGGTACTGGTCGATGAATTTCAGGTCCATCAAGATGCGGCCGGCGGGTCCGGCGACAGCCCTCCAAAAGTTGCGTGGCTTGAAGATAGCAATTTCGTTATTGTCTGGGGCGCACCGGGAGACAGCGATCCGGCAGAGGCTGCATGGGCCAGGCATCCAGGTGTTTGGGCGCGGGTTTTCAGTTCAGAAGGCGAGCCGCAAGGTGATGAATTCGTGGTCAACCAGCAAACCATGGATACGCAAAGCTATTACGAAATCGAGGCGCTTGAGGGCGGACGGTTCATCATCACCTGGGGGGATAACTATAATGGTGACCCGGTAAAGTACACTGTATTCGAAGGCGATGGTTCCCCCGTTGAACTGCCTTATGGTTTTGAAGATGAAGTTGCTGAAATTGCAGTGCTTGATCTGCTGGCCAATGACAGCGATCCGGATGCAGATGCTCTGACGTTTGCTCTTGCTGCCAGTACCAGTGAATACGGTGCTTTGGTGTCCTATGATGCGGAAACGGATACCCTGTTTTACGATCCGACCGCTGCCGGCGGCATCCAATCGCTCTCTGACGGCGAGGTGCTGGAAGACAGCTTTACCTACACGATCTCCGATGGGCAGGGCGGCACTTCCGAGGCGACAGTGACCATCCTGGTCGGCGGCCTTGATGAGGCTGATGCAGGGGCAGCCCCACTGTTTGCACAGGAAGATTACGGCGTGCTGCTGTAAATGGGACCTTGGCTGTGCGGGCGTCTGCCCGTGCGGCCAATGGCCTTCGGGTGATGAGCTTCAGCGTGATAAGTTTTAAGCTTGAAATAAATACCGTGGCAACGGTATGGTCGCTGGCAGGCCGCATCAGCAAAGGAGCCCCGTCATGCCAGCCATCAGCGTGCATCCCGAAGGGTGGAAGCCCGCCAAAGGTTATGCCAACGGCATGGTGGCCGAGGGCAAGCTGCTGTTTGTCGGCGGCCAGATCGGCTGGACCGCGGATCAGGTGTTTGAGGCACAGGGTTTCATCGGCCAGATGAGCCAGGCACTGCAGAATATTCTGGAAGTGGTCGAAGCCGCAGGCGGGTCTGCGAAGGATATCACCCGGCTCACTTGGTTTGTGACCGACAAGGCCGAATATCTCGCCCATCAGGCAGAAGTCGGAAAAGCCTACCGTGCGGTGATGGGTTATCACTTTCCGGCGATGACTATGGTGGTCGTTTCGGCTTTGGTCGAGGATGAGGCAAAGGTGGAAATCGAAGCCACGGCCGTACTGTCCGCTTGACGCGATGCGTCACACGGTTTCGTGAGCGCTCTTTCCATGGGCCGTGCCGGACGCCACATTCCAAGGCGCAGAGCCAGGGGAGAGCGACATGCGGATCAACGCCGATTTCACCAAACGGGCAGCGGTGCATTTCGATGAAACACCTTGGGTGGCAAGCCCGGCGCCTGGGGTCGAGCGCAAGATGCTGGACCGCGTTGGCGAGGAAGTGGCCCGCGCCACCACCATAGTCCGGTTTGCACCGGGCTCTGCCTTTGCTCCGCATGTGCATGACGGCGGCGAGGAATTTTTGGTGCTGGACGGTGTGTTTCAGGACGAACACGGAGATTTCCCCGAAGGCTCCTACATCCGGAACCCGCCGACCACCAGCCACACGCCTGCTGCGGCCGAAGGGGCAGTGATCCTGGTGAAGCTGCACCAGTTCGATCCAGCCGACCGGACCGAAGTGAAAACCCGCATCTCCGGCACTGCAGCGCAGCAAGAGCTGTTTCAGGACAGTGTTGAAACGGTGACCCTGCAAATCTGGGCGCCGGGGCAGGCGATTAACCTGGATGCCCCTGGCGGCGTAGAGGTGTTTGTGGTGCATGGCAGCTTTAGCGAAAACGATGAAGCGTTCACGCGCTGGGACTGGCTTCGGCTGCCGCCGGGCAGCCGTTTAGTGGCCACGGCTGGCGCTGAAGGTGCACATGTCTGGGTGAAAACCGGCCATCTTGCGCAAATGACTGCCTAGGCCGGTAACGCGTTTTTGCCCTGAAATCAAGTCTTTGAATGCCGTTCCTGCTGGGGCGGCATTTTTTTTCGCCAAGTAAAAATTTTACCAGTTGATAAAAAATCAGACTGTGGCAGTCTAATAGGCAAGAAGAATGTAATAATCAGGGAGACACCCAATGGCGACCAGCCATCAGGCATCCGGCATTCAGGCAGCGCGTTTGGACGCTGCTGGAATTGCTGAGAATTTCTCGGACCTGCACCCAGCCTATGATGCGCATGAGGCAGCAGTGGCGGCGGATCGCTGCTATTTCTGCTATGACGCGCCTTGCATGACGGCCTGTCCGACCAGTATCGACATTCCCCAGTTCATCCGGGAAATCCAGGCGGGCCATGCCGAAAGCGCGGCCAAGACTATTCTGGACCAGAACATCCTTGGCGGCATGTGCGCCCGGGTCTGCCCGACCGAGACGCTTTGCGAAGAAGTCTGCGTGCGTGAAACCGCCGAAGGCAAACCGGTTGAGATCGGCCGCCTGCAGCGCTTTGCCACCGACACGCTGATGGAGAAAGGCGTGCATCCTTTCACCCGCGCCGAAGCAACGGGCAAAAAGATCGCTGTTGTCGGGGCAGGCCCGGCGGGTCTTTCTGCGGCGCACCGGCTGGCGATGCTTGGCCATGACGTGGTGGTTTATGATGCCAAATCCAAGGCCGGCGGCCTCAATGAATTTGGCATTGCGGCCTATAAATCCACCAACGGCTTTGCTGCGCGCGAGGTTGACTGGCTGCTGCAAATCGGCGGCATTACAATGGATTACGGCAAGAAGCTGGGCGCGGATCTGTCGCTGGACGGGCTGGCGTCCGGCTATGATGCCGTGTTCCTCTCCATCGGTCTGGCCGGGGTCAATGCCCTGCGTGCGCCTGGTGAGGATAAGGACGGCGTGCGCGACGCTGTGGAATTCATTGCTGAGCTGCGCCAGGCGGAGGACCTGACCGCGCTGCCCGTGGGCCGCAATGTGGTGGTGATCGGCGGCGGAATGACCGCAGTGGACGCTGCTGTGCAGTCAAAACTGCTGGGCGCTGAAAACGTCACCATAGCCTACCGCCGCGGGCGTGAGGACATGGGCGCCAGCCGGTTCGAGCAGGATTTGGCCGCCTCCAAGGGGGTGAAACTGATGTTCAATGTCATGCCCAAGGCGGTTCTTGGCAACGGTGCTGCTGCTGAGATCGAACTGGAGTATACAGCGGTTACGGACGGCAAGGTTTCCGGCACCGGCGAGACCGTGCGTCTGGTTGCAGATCAGGTGTTCAAGGCCATTGGCCAGACACTGGAAGGCCAGCCTGACGCGCTGGAGCTTGAGGGCCGCAAAATCAAGGTCTCAGAGACCGGACGGACTTCTATGGCCGGGGTCTGGGCCGGGGGCGACTGCGCCTCGGGTGGCGAGGACCTCACCGTGACTGCCGTGGCCGAGGGCCGCGACGCTGCAATGGATATTCACTCCAGCCTGATGGGCTGAGCCAGCGCGGCGCAAGTTGATTGCGCCAAGCTAGCCTGAAGAGGAGAGATCAAATGGCTGATCTGACAACAGAATTTCTGGGGATCAAATCCCCGAACCCGTTCTGGCTGGCCTCGGCGCCGCCAACCGACAAAGAATACAACGTCCGCCGCGCTTTTGAGGCCGGCTGGGGCGGTGTGGTCTGGAAGACGCTGGGCGCCGAAGGCCCGCCTGTGGTCAATGTGAACGGCCCGCGTTACGGCGCGATCTGGGGTGCCGACCGGCGGCTGCTGGGGCTGAACAACATTGAGCTGATCACAGACCGCCCCCTGCAGACCAATCTGGAGGAAATCACCCGGGTCAAGAAAGACTATCCGGACCGCGCCATCATCGTCTCGATCATGGTGCCGTGCGAAGAACAGGCCTGGAAAGACATCCTGCCGCAGGTCGAGGCCACCGGCGCGGACGGGATTGAGCTGAACTTCGGCTGCCCGCATGGCATGGCCGAGCGTGGCATGGGCTCTGCTGTGGGGCAGGTGCCGGAATACATCCAGATGGTCACCGAGTGGTGCAAGAAATACTACTCCAAACCGGTGATTGTGAAGCTGACGCCGAATATCGCAGACATCCGCCAGCCGGCGCGGGCGGCACATGCGGGCAAGGCCGATGCGGTCAGCCTGATCAACACCATCAATTCGATCACTTCGGTGGATCTCGACAGCATGGCGCCGGAGCCGACGATTGGCGGCAAGGGCACCCATGGCGGCTATTGCGGCCCGGCGGTGAAACCGATTGCGCTGAATATGGTGGCAGAGATTGCCCGCGATGCGCAAACCCGCAACCTGCCGATTTCGGCGATTGGCGGCGTTACCACTTGGCGCGATGCGGCTGAGTTCATGGCGATGGGGGCCGGCAACGTGCAGGTTTGCACTGCGGCGATGACCTATGGCTTCAATGTGGTCAAGGAAATGATCTCGGGCCTGTCCACCTGGATGGATGAAAAGGGCTACACCTCTACCCAGGACTTCATCGGCATGGCGGTTCCGAATGTGACCGACTGGCAGTATCTAGACCTGAATTTCGTGGCCAAGGCCAAGATCAATCAGGACGATTGCATCAGTTGCGGCCGCTGTTTTGCAGCCTGCGAGGACACTTCGCATCAGGCGATTGCGATGAGCGAGGACCGGGTGTTCACGGTTAAGGACGACGAATGCGTCGCCTGCAATCTTTGTGTGAATGTCTGCCCGGTCGAGGGCTGTATCACCATGGAAGAAGTGGCCGCGGGCCGGATTGACGAGCGCACCGGCGAGGTTGTCTCGGACGATTACGCCAATTGGACAACACATCCGAACAACCCGGCAGCCACGGCTGCGGAGTAATCCGCCGCCTGAGCTGGCTCCGGGTGTTCTCCCGCCCGTCGTCGGCCTCCTGCGGGAGGCGCTCCTCCCGTTGGGGGCGGGGGCGCCCCCCCCGGGGGGGGGGGGG